>NZ_JAUBRB010000120.1:0-4085 GCF_036701585.1 Microcoleus sp. POL10_C6
AAGCTATAAAAGCGATGGTTAATCCAGATCTGCAAGAACCATCTTTAATTCCTCAAATTTAGACCTGAATCCTTACGCAAAAGCTAACTGCACAAACGGTTCTTTGCCCGAACGGAAAGATTCAATTAACCAGTTTCCCTCTTTTCGCAATTGGGGAATTAATCCCGCAAATACCACAGAAGATTTGCCGCTGCCACTTGGTCCAACCACTACTACCAACGGTTGTTTGTACGTTACTTCTACTAAATTACTGACAAATTTCTCCTGTCCGAAAAAGAAGTCCGCATCTTCTTCCCCAAAGGCAGATAATCCTTGGTAAGGATTGGGCGGAATCACATCTTCAACAGCAATTACACCCTGAGCAATCGGAGCATAAATTAAATTCTTTTTCTTGAAAACAGGAGTTTCATGCTCTCGAAAACTTATCATCTGCGAGCAACCTAACTCGTAGGATTCTTCGAGCGTATATCCAGCAGCGATCGCATCATAAAACCCTACAGCAAAGGCAAGGGCTGCTCGATCTCCCACGGCTCGATTCATGCCAATGACATAATTAACGTATTGGCTAATTGCCTCCGCCTGTACTTCGGAATAACAAGCATTGAGAATTACACAATCTACACCTTTCTGGGCAAACAATTTAAACATACTAGCTAGGGCGTTTGTCTGCACCAGCGCCATTTTTCCGGTATCGTCTTCTAGGACAATTCCATCTTGGCCGGCACCATGCCCGCAAAAGTGGACTATGTTGGGTTGATAATCTAAAATTGCTCGGTAAAAGTCACGGGAACGCACGGCCCATTTTTGTTCTAATTTATACTGTTCTCGTTTATTTGCCCGTCGCAATCCTTCGTCAATTTCTCGGATCTCTTGCTCCAATCGCAGGGGAGCGGTATTGGTGGGATTGGCTGCCAGAATCAGAATTGTTTTGACTGGGGTGTGGTTAGTCATGGCTTCGGGAATTGCTCTGGTTTTCTGGAGCTTTTATTTCTGTTTGCTTAAAGAGATTTCTTTTACTTAAACGGCTCGAGGTATTTATATTACTATACGGTTCAGGTTTAGTATACCAAGCTGGCAATAAAATCTTTGCTGCCCGTTAAGTAAGTTTACACTGTCACAGAATGTAAAGCTATCATAAGCAGTGGGATTGATTTGCTTGAGTTCTTCAACAAATTGAACTGTGTTTGCTTTATTTCCGGTTCGATAGTAACTTTCTGGCGATTTAAATGTTACATACTTAGCAGCAGTTTGATGGGACGATCGCACTTTTTTAAAGAATGGTTAAGATTGCCGATGTGTAGCTAGGCATTCGTTAAGCTATATTGACTGGTTTTTACTCATCAGCTTCGTAGGTAAAGGACAATCAGCAATATTCTAGTTAACCATAGTCGGGAGACAAGTAATCATGGCAGAAATTGAAGTTCTTGTAGAAAGTTTGTGGGAACTTGATGAGGATCAGCTAGCAGCACAAATTGGCGATCGCGCTCAAGCCATAGGGGATGATGCGGCTGGACTTGGAACCAGAGGGATAGACCCAGCTTCCCTGGATTCTATTGATGTGAATGTTGCCGCTAGAGCATCGATCGATCCCAGGCTCCTAGAAGCTGGCCAGCGGTTGTTCGATCGCGTAAACCCCTTAGTTTACGAGCTGATGTGCAAACCTCTAGGAAACGATCCACAGACTCAGAAAATCCTGGATGAAGCGATGGGCCAGAATTACACTAAAGCTGCTGGGATGTTAACTCCTGTTCTCATCTCTGGACTGGGACTTGCTCCTGCTATTGCTACTCTCCTCGCTACGTTGATTATCAAAAAGATTGCCAATTATAGCGCTACTGCAATTTGTGACAATTGGAAGCAAAACCTGCCCAAACCCACAAGCTGAGCTATCAACGGAACTTCCACCGAAGGCGGAGGAAGTTCTGTTCCAGGTTTGGTGAACTCGATCGCGCTAGCACCTCAAGCCATTTGTTCGCGGGTTTTGAGAGCGACAATTCCGTCCGGCTTCAAACCTTTTTTCTGCTGAAATTCCTTGACGGCTGTATCTGTTGCCGGCCCAAATTCACCATCAACCCCAACTACAACGCCAGCCTTTTTCAAGCCTTCCTGAAGCTTGATTACATCTGAGCCTTCCATTCTGGGCATCGCCAAGCGCAAGGTTCTGGGCTTGTCATCCCACGGCGCTTTAGCAAACCCTTGAGCAGGCGATCGATTAAGTGCATCCTCGGTTTGGGGGCCAAAACCGCCATCCTCGCTAATCTTTGCATCCGGGTTGTTCTGATTCCAAAGCTGCTGAAAGGCGAGTATTGAATTACTGCGAAGATCGATCGTCCCGTCGCCTATGTAGTCGAAGTGAGGCGGATCGCCCGGTAATGGATGCCAGCCATATTGCATCAAATAAGATTCCCAGCCTCTGGCATCTTCAATGTCGATCGCTAGCCCTGTTTGGTGATTGCTGGTGCCTGGTGGCGCTACAGGATTAGAGTTGTTGAAGCGATCGTTATACAATAACATTTGCTGGGCGATCGTGCGGTAAGCAGAGTTCACCTGCATCGTTTGACCTCGATCTTGAATGGCTCTCTGAAGTGCCTCTTTTGCCGGGGTTTGTACGTAGGGAAAAGCTGCATCCAGCAAGTCTACATTAAGGTCATCAAAACTGACAAAGGCATCTGGCATCATCAGTTGTAGTTGATAAATCAACTGTTGAGATAAGCCATTGACCACCGCAGTCGAAGACATGGGGGCATCTTGGAGCAATCCTGGGAAACTGCCTCTAACTTCCAACATATCCCGTTGGACAAATTCTTCACAGGCTTCGATAATTACAGGTTGATTAAATAGAATGTCGCTTGAGTTAGTCATGGTTTTATCCAATCAATTTGAATTTGGTCAGTCCTGGATTCATAAACTCTATCCGTAGGCGATGCACACCGCACCTTACCTCCACAGAGCTTGTGAAAATTACTTTATTGTGTCAGTCTAATTGGTTACACAATCGATTTTATAGTCCCAATTCTTTGCGTGTGTGGACACCGACAACACCATCCGCCGTTACCCCTTTTTGCTGTTGAAACTCTCGCACAGCACGATCGGTGTCTTTACCAAAAACGCCATCTGCTGAAACATTTATTCCTGCTGCGATCAGCGCTTCTTGCACTTGACGCACATCCTCACCTTGCATTATTGGCTCCGTAAGTGTGAGAACCCGAACTTCAGGCATTCCTAAAAACAGAGCTTGCTCGGCCAAGCGCCTGCGTGTCAGCCCTGGCCAGGGTTCACCATTGACTTTATTCCACACAGGAAACTGATTGGCTGCTCCTTGATAATCCCCGTTGTTCAATAGCTTCAGAAGAGTTGAACCTCCAAAACCTTCTGTTCCTGGGCCCACGTTGAAACAGAAGCAAACCAGTGCAGAAAACTGGTTGTCATCGATCTCAACTTCAACGGCATCCTCAACATAGGATTCAAACTTTTCTAAATCTTCCCTCAGCAATTCTTCTGCTTGCGTTTGGCTAATAGTCAGTTCTGGATAAACATCATCGCCCGTGTGTCCGTAACCAATTGTCCAAACTCCACCGCCATCATCATAAGCAGTGAGTTCACATCCTTCAAAGGTAGTGAGAAGCTTGAAACCTTCTTGATTGATATGCTTTGAACCTCTTCCTTCTACCACATCAGGAGGTTGTTCGTCTGGAGGATGAATATGATATGTTTTAGCCACACTGAAGCTTAAAGCATCAATTAATGCTTTTACTTGCCCATTAGTCTCCGTGACCTTAATAGCTAGGTCGTCTTTGATTTCGTATACGCGACCATCGCCGAAGAGTTCCAACGATCTTTTTGGCATTTTAGTTTTTCCTTTTTACAAGGTAGGTTCAGTCAAAAGAGGCACCTTGAAGATCCGAACGCAATACTTTTGGCTATTTTGAAAATAAGTGAAAAGACTCTATTAATTAATGATTTCGATCAAAAGTCTTAGCTTGACGGGTAATTTGGTTATTATATAGGTCAATACTCCGGACAGTTTTTAAGCAGCCAGAGTACCATAAGACAAGACTGAAGGAAGGTTAGGGTGATTTAAAATC
>NZ_JAUBRB010000043.1:0-41570 GCF_036701585.1 Microcoleus sp. POL10_C6
TTGCACTTTACTCTCGATCGCACGCTCTCTTAACCCAGCCCACGTAATATGCGCTCGATATATTCAGCAAGCCCTAGATATTAGAGGTTTTTTACTATAAAAGAGTGCGATCGAGAACAGGGTTTTTTGACCGATTCTCGATCGCACTTCCAGATACATTCAGTCAACCACAGTCGAGAGGCAGCAGCAATTAGCCGCCATTTTCGACTAATTAGTAGTCTGAGCTTCCACCAATCTTTGCTTGAGTTCTTCCAGAGCACTCGCCCAGCGCGGATCTGGCTGCACCGAGCCGGAATCAGGGCTCGACACCGTTGCTGCTGACTGATTGCGGCGAGACTTGTTGTTGTCACCCCGACGGCGATTGCTTTTGCTGGAACCGCCTCCACCTTGGGTAGGAGGAGCCGAAGCAGAGCGCTGCTGTTGCTGGGGCGCAGGCACAGGCATAGGCACAGACGCCGACGCAGACACCAACTGCGGTGACTGCTGCGACTGCTGCTGATCGTCTTCGCCCTTCTCAGATTTACCCTTAGAGCGGGGCAATGCCTTCTCTATTTTCAGCGGGTTTTCTTTAAACATCAAGCCGTTATATTTCTCAATAACTTGGTCGGCTTGTTCGTCGGTTAGCACCGTCACAAAACCGAAGCCTCTGCATTTTCCTGTTTTGCGGTCTGTAATTACCTTGGTGGTAACAGATTCGCCCTCCGGTGCAAAAACTTCTTGCAATTCTAGGCGATCGAGTTCCTTCGGTAGATTGCCAACATAAAGACGAATAGACATGAAAAATTCCTCCAGACTTGGGTTTTAATTAATTTGCTCGAACAGAATTACCTGAAGTCAACTGAATATTTACTTCAGGCAAACACCACATAACCCGAGAATTGGCGCATTCCTCCCACCAACCTTGACAGTTCCCCCCACCTTTTAGAACAAAAAGATGATTTACTCTGATAAGGCCGGAACTTAACCGCCGATGCAGAGAGCTTTTAAATCTCAGGTTGTTGTGTAAACTTTTAGTCATCACTCAAATGTTTAAGCTATTGGCTATTCTGTATTACTTGCTTCCGGTTTTGATTCAGAATGTTTATAGCCAGCGCCGTCTAGAAATTTATGTCCAAGGATGTCAATTGTAAGCGATCGGAATGCCAGTATTCAGTTTAATACAGTGATGGATAAAATGGCTAACATTTTTTCAGCCAGTAATCTTACCTCGATCCTAATCTCGCTCCTAATGCTGAGAACTACTCATTTACCCACTATCCCTTAAATCCGGCCCGGCAGAGTCCGAGCATTCTTTAAAGGTATCACAGCCTTGGTAACAGAGCTAGTTATTTAGGAAGATTTCAGTCTGAATTTAACGGAAACCACATCTGAATCACTTTTGAGAATTCATCCGGCACAGCAAAAATAGCGATCGAAAAAAAACAGCCGACAAGCGGCTGGCTGTACTTGCTGTGTTGGGATGTTGACAATTTTTACGCAATGCCTTAAGGGATTTTAGCCAACTGAAGTTATCGCGCTGTTTGATTCAATCCGATTTATGTAAACTAATGTAACAGATCGCTGGCAAAAAAGCAACTTTTCTTTACAAAGGAAGAGGCAAGAAGGAAGAAGACTGTAGGCATTAGTGTCAACTTAAGGCTGAAACCCCTGAGAAATCTCGCTTTTACCTAAGTCTAGATCCCCCTAAATCCCCCTTAAGAAGGGGGACTTTGAGGATATTTCTTGTCCCCCCCTTATTAAGGGGGGCTAGGGGGGATCGAGCCCTAATCGTCAAACAGCAGACCGGTACTACGTTTGACGTTACGTTGACACCAATCAATAGTAGACAGCGCCACCAGCACCAAGAACATCGCCAATCCCCTGTTTAACTCAACACCGATCGAGGATGCGCGTTGTTGGCGACTCACGCCACAATCGGACAACTATTCCTCACCTTGGGCCCTGGATAATGATGTATGCGCCCCAAATTGCAGCAGCAAAAGCCAAAATCGCAGACCAAATCGGATGTCCGCTGTCACTAACCTTCCCTCCTTGACTGCGGAGACTTTCAAGGTCGATCGCCACAGTAGCACCCCGGCGCAGCCAACCAGTCGCCACAACAGATGTTCCGATCAAATCACTAGGGCGAGTAGTCTCTTTGAACAAAAATGGCCACAAAGAGCCAATGTAGCCAAACCTCGAAACATAGTGCAACCTCACCAAACCCGTCGCCGTTTGCAAAATCAAATCTTGTCCCAGCCAATTACTCATACCCGATCGACCCAAAAGTTGCCCTTCCAGCCGCACCGGTTCAGCATCCAGCGGCAAACTCTCGGGATTTGACAAAATTTCCGGCAAACTCGGCGAAGCGGTTTCTCGCGGTGTAATGTCCGGGAAGAAATAATTGATCCGCATCAAAGTACCGATGCTAAATCCGATCGGCAAACAGCCCCAAAGAATCGATCTATCGCCCCAAAGCCAATCCAACTGCCAAATACTCGTCCTCGAAAAAATCCCCCCAATCAGCCACAGCACCCCGACTATCGCCAAACTCATCGGAATTCCAAAAAACGGCGCACCCTGTAAAAATAGTTTTGAATCTTTAAATTCGAGTATTGACTTAAACAGAGACAATTTTCCTTTCCTGGGTTGTTCTTGCACTCCCGCGTTTGCCAAATCTAACTCTGTCTCTAGCTTCCAGAATTGAGCATAAAGAGCCAACAACTTCAAACGCTCTCCCAGCAAAGGATGCGCGCGGTTAACCGTCAACCAGTTGCGCTCGCGATTGCTGACATCCCACAGCAAAATCTGTTCTAGTGGCGCGTGTAATGCAGCAGAACCAAGGCTTACAGCCTGTCCAACACCTACAGGTAACAATAGATCGAAACTTTCCAGAAAAAAGCTAGTTTGTTTTTGCTGTTCGATATTATCAGCAATGCCGATCGCAATTTTAGCCAGTGCCCGCGTCAAACCGTTAGGATTGCCCGTAATTTCTGCAGCAGTGCGATCGCTAAAATACACCCTGCGGCGCGACAGCCACAACATCGGCCAGCGCAACAACTTATAAATCCCATAACTCGTAGCAGAAATTGCAGCGGCCACAAATTTGACAGCAGAACGCAAAAACTCGATCGTCATTAAATCACACAACCGCTCTTGCCAGTGCGCCACCTGCCAATAAATCAAGTAAGGAATCTGAATCACCAGCAGCGCCAGCGACATCGGCGCAAAATCCCAGTGAGAGATATGGCCCAACTCCCGCGCGAAAATAGTAGCAATTTCATCATCCGTCAACTGTTCCAACAGCCCGCGACTCACAGCAATCCGAGCAAAACGGGGCAAACAGCCGTAACTGAAAGCTACAGGAACATTCAGCGGCAAGAGTTTCAGCACCGGCACCGGCATATTTTGCTTGGTACAATAACTTCGCAATACGCGACTAGCTTCCTTGCTGTGCTTCGATAAAACTGACCCGCGCAGAGTTTCGATGCCGCAAAACAGTTTCAGCAGCGCGTCTATCAGCCAGGGAGACGAGGCCAAAAGCAATCCAAAAACCATCTGAACAAACGGAGTTGGATCGCGGTAAAAAAGCTGAATCGGCGCGAAAATAGGCAGTCTAGTGAATATGTAAAGCTGAACTAATAGAGAATTAGTGTTTGTCAGCAGGAATTGCAGGACAAACCGGGCTAGGAAAAATAGGGCGAGCGCACTTGCAACGGCTTGTATCCGAAACTCCAGCAACTTCAGCGGTTTGAGCGGGCGCGGGCTTTTCGCGCGGCCTGCTTCGCGCCAAGTGAGTTGGTAAATATCTGGGCTGGCGACTCCGGGGATATCTGTTGGGGAACCGGAACTATTTTCGCCGCTAATTTCTGTATCGGGTGCGGTTTCTGTAGGGGCGGTGCCCCCGTGCCCGTTCTCTGATGTCGGGCGAATCGGCGGTGTGGGGGGTGGAGGTGGCGGGGAAATCGGTTGCGATTTAGCGTTTTCTGGCTCTACAGCCTGCTCTAAAGGTAAAAATCCTGTTTTTTTGTCTACGGTAGGTCGATCGCCCCCAAGCGATTTTTTCGGCGATTTAGTTCCGGCATCAAAGGCGACAAAGCCTGTTTCGGGGGGAGTTTCTGCGGATTTTGGTTTATTTTCCGGTGGTTTTGGGGGGCGAGGGGGGGTTAATTCTTTTAAAGCGCGATCGGCCCAAGTTTTGACTTGAGAGTTGGGACTTTTGGCGAGGGAAGAGCACAGGGCGATCGCCTTTTTGACATTACCGGTTGCTTTGTACGCAGCCACTAACCCCATCTGCGCGCGGATTCCCGACGACTGATTGGCGGCGGTTTGGGTAACGGATTCTAAAAGGGCGATCGCGGTGGGGTAATCCTGCTGTTTCAAAGCTGCTAGCCCAGCCTCTAGAGACTTTTTTGCAGATGAATCCGCCGGATTTGGATTAGTGGGAGGTGCCATGACTGTGCTTTCGCTAGCGTCCTTTCTAAGATAGCTTGGGTGGTCGATCGATAGCTGTTCTAACACAGCTCTATTTCTCTGTCATTAGTTGTTGCAATTCATTCGGCGGTTTGAAACCGCAGCTATACAAACCAAGTCCGCCTACGCGGACTATACTACCTCCTGGTTCATTGGGCGATTGAAATCGCCGGTTCAATCATGGTTCTCTTAGTCCGCGTAGGCGGACTTCGTATGTGTAGACGCGATTTCAATCGCCGAGTGAATTGGGTTTGTATAGACGCGATTTCAATCGCCGACTGTATAATTAAATTAACACCTCACCCGCACACTTATGCCAATTGACGACGAAGATTTTGAAAGCGAATCTATTAGCGGCGATCGCAAACTGGAACTTTTTACCGACAGATACGAATTTACCCGCCGATTTGCCTTTTATTTAAACGAAGACCCCGCGCGCCAACAAATTTTGTATTTTTACGGAGATGGAGGCAACGGCAAGTCTTTGCTGCTACAACACTTGCAGTTTCACTGCTGCAAAAGATTTTCGCCGCAGGTGTGGAAACAATTGCACGACATCCCAGAATCACAAGCCGCCCAAGTTGCTGATTTTGTCCGCTATGCTGAACCTAAGACCTACACTCCCATACCCGCAGTCAGACACGATTTCGGATTGATACCGATTAAAGAAGATAAACCGCAAGATAGATTTTACGGCTTGCTGATGCTGCGCCGAAATCTGGCAGCAGCCACTAAGAAATATAAATTTAAATTTCCCAATTATGACTTTGCTTGCTTTTGGTATTTGCTGAACAAAGGCGAATCACAGGCAACTCTCAACCAACTTTTCCCCGATGATGTGGCGGAATTGGTGGTACCTATAATTGAAACTTTTGCAGATTTTCCGGTGGTGGCGCAAGCTGTAGCGGTGCTCAAAGGGATAGATAAATTGGGCGGGATTAAGCGGGCGATGAAATTAATTCAAAATCGCTTGGGCGTCAGCGATGAAAAGGCGGAGGAAATTCGCCGTCTAGATATTGATACTGAGTTAACCGACTATTTGCCGAAATTGTTTGCTGGGGATTTGAATGCGACAATGGCTGGCAAAAATAAACCCGATCGCCTCGTGATGCTGTTCGATACTCACGAGAAAATGTGGGATGAAAAACGCAATTCTCAAGGCGCAACTTTTTGGTATCAAGATGAGTGGTTTCGGCGGTTGTTGAGGGCATTGGATTACAAATTGGGGATTGTAGTTGTTGTGGCGGGGCGAGAGTGTCCGGTGACGCAATTGCGGTGGCCGAATGCGTCAAGGTTTCCGATTCCCGCAGATTATATAGATGCACAATTGGTGTGGCATTTGTCGCCGGATGATGCGAGGGATTACTTGCACAAAGTGAAGATTGACAAGGCAGATTTGGCAGATGCTGTAATTAAATATGCCAGCGTCAATCCCGCTGATAATTGGGAGAATTTGCAGGTACATCCGTTTTATTTGGGTTTGTGCGCGGATGCGGTGCTGGCAGAAAGAAGGCGGGGAATTGAGTTGATTTCGTCGGATTTTGCGCGAATTCCGAAGTTGGAAAACAAGACTGCGGAATTAACAGATCGGTTGCTGAGTTATGTGGATCGTGAAGTGCGATATGCCGTGCATTCGCTGAGTGCTAGCCGCGCTTTTGATGATGATTTGTACGTAAAATTGGGAGCTGGTTGCCACTTCCAGGCAAGCAGTGCAAATTTTGAGATGTTGACGGGTTTTTCCTTTGTGTGGAAATCGCAGAAGCGGGGGGATAACTGGTATCGGATTCACGATTTATTGCGGCGTTTGGATGCCGATCGGGATAATCCGAAAACTCGCAAAGCTCATGAAATTTTAGAGCAGCATTACCGAGAAGTGGGGAATCCGGCGGAGGCAATTTTTCATGCTAATCGCTTGGATTGGCAGCGGGGTGTAGAAGAATGGAAAGAGGTGTTTGATGAAGCTTTGAGAAAGAGTCGCTATAAGGAATGCGAGGCGCTGCTGGAAGTTAGAGATGAGTTGTGGATTAAAAGTGATTATTGGCTTGGTAGAGTTTCGCGATCGGAGGGAAATTACTATGCTTGGTTAGCTCGATATGTAGAGGCAAGACAGGAATATTTAGAGGCAGTTGCAGCCTATAATTCTGCTTTACTTCTTGCACCGGATGATATCAATGCTCTCAACAACAAAGGGAATGCGCTGCAAAGTCTGGGTGATTTGCAAGCAAAGCTAAGTGAATTTGAGGCGGCCAAACAGTCTTACTTTGATGCGATCGCTGCCTTGAATTCTGCTTTACTTATTGTACCAGATGATATCGACGTTTTCAAGAACAAAGGGATTTCGCTGAAATGTCTGGGTAATTTACAGGCACAGCTAAGTGAATTTGAGGCTGCAAAACAGTCTTACTCAGAGGCAATCGCAGCCTATAATTCTGCTTTACTTATTGCACCAGATTATATCAATGCTCTCAACAACAAAGGGAATGCGCTGCGAGGTCTGGGTGATTTGCAAGCACGGCTAAGTGAATTTGAGGCTGCAAAACAGTCTTACTTTGAGGCGATCGCTGCCTTGAATTCTGCTTTACTTATTGCACCGGATGCTATCTGTGTTCTCAACAACAAAGCGAATGCGCTGCGAGGTCTCGGTGAATTACAAGCACAGCTAAGTGAATTTGAGGCTGCAAAACAGTCTTACTTTGAGGCGATCGCTGCCTGTAATTCTTCTTTACTTATTGCACCGGATGATATCTGTGCTCCCAACAACAAAGGGAAGGCGCTGTTAAGTCTGGGTGATTTGCAAGCAAAGCTAAGTGAATTTGAGGGGGCAAAACAGTCTTACTTTGAGGCGATCGCTGCCTTGAATTCTGTTTTACTTATTGCACCGGACGATATCGGTGTTCTCAACAACAAAGGGATTGCGCTGCGAGGTCTGGGTGAATTGCAAGCACAGCTAAGTGAATTTGAGGCGGCAAAACAGTCTTACTTTGAGGCGATCGCTGCCTTGAATTCTGTGTTACTTATTGCACCGGATTTTATCGCTGCTCTCAACAACAAAGGGAATGCGCTGCGATGTCTGGGTGATTTGCAAGAAAAATTATCTGAGAGACAGGAAGCACTCAAGAATTGGCAAGAGGCGCTGGAAATGTTCGATCGCTCTTTAGCCATTGCTCCTAATCGCGATTGGACTCGCAATAGCCGCGATTGGCTGCAAGAATTTATCGATAATTTGGGTGAGGATACTGTCAGCAGTTAGCTCGATCGAAATGAGTAAAGACGCGGCATTCATTCCCTGCCTTAAACCGACAGCCCGCCAGGGAATGAATTCCCTGGCTAATAGCAAAAGTCCTCTAAAGAGGACTAATGAATTCTTCAGTCCTCTTCAGAGGACTTTTGCTTTGAGGCAGGGGTTTCAAACCCTGCCGGACTGCCGGACTCAGGGACAGAGTGTTAAAAGCCCGCCCTCGAATTTAGCTATTTAACCTTGCGGCTTACCGCCCAGATTTTCTCGGCGATGTACTGTCAGCCGATCGCGAACGACGGATCAGCACGCTCATCACCTGCTTCGGATTAGCGGCACGCTGTACGGGACTCCAATCGCCCACTTCTGCAAATCCCAGTCGGTACAAAGTGAGTATGGTTTCCCTGACGCCTTTGGGCGAACCGACAACCGTTAACAGCACCACTTCCTGTTCGCATACTGCTGCTGAGTCGTCATTTGGGCGATCGGATTTGTTGTCGTCAGGCACGAATTCCTGTGACATAATATGTTCTCCTGGTTTTGGGTTTTCTAGAAAAACCCAAAAACCCAGCCGCCCCGCATTTCAACACATAGCAGGGCGGCTACAGAGGATGTTAAGATACTCCGTTAGCCTCCAGACTGCTTGTACCAGTTTGGCGGTTATGCTGTCCATTGCTGCTACCAACAGCTTTGGGCAGTGCAACTAGATTTTTGGGCGACGCGGGCTGCCTCCTCTACAAGCAAGCAACCTCTCACTTCAAAGCGTAGCCGCAGAGGGGGGCCGCCGTCAACCGATTTTAGATTTTGGATTTTGGATTGAAGAGGGGGATTGGGAGATTTTGGGCGATCGGGCTGAAGATTTAGATTTGACGCACCTTACTCGATTAAGCACGCGGCATTGAGCACGCGGCAGTGTCGTTTCTCTACAACTCCTACAATAAATATCATTTGTAGGGACACAACACTGTTGTGTCCTTTGGCTGCGGTAATCAGGGTTTTTTGTTAATAACAATCCCGATTTTTTGGAGGAAACGACAATGCCGTTTCCCTACAAACAAATTATCCCTCTCACTCCTCGCTAACAGCTAAACCAGAAACCACAGGGGCGATCGCATTTAACTTCAACACAGGATGCTCCCCTTCCACCTGTCGGCAATTCCAGTCATTTCTAAACAGCAAAACCGGCCTTCCCCAAGTATCTTTCACCGTCACCGTATTAAATAGCCGCCCAACTTTTTCCAGCGCCTCCCAACCGCCGTCAACCCAACGAGCTACACTGTAAGGCAACATATCGATCGTCGTTTCCACGTTATATTCCGACTGCATTCTGAACTGCACAACTTCAAATTGCAACTGTCCGACAGCAGCCAAAATTGGCTCGCGTTTCGACTCATCAACCGAGTACATAATTTGCACTGCGCCTTCTTCCTGCAACTCCGAAACGCCTTTGCGGAACTGCTTAAACTTAGAAGGATTGGGATTTCTCAAAAAAGCAAAAAGTTCAGGAGAAAAACAGGGAATCCCTTCATATTCCAGTTTTTGACCGGTGTAAATAGTATCGCCGATCGCAAATACCCCCGGATTGTTCAAACCGATCACATCGCCGGGATACGCAACCTCGATCGACTCCCGATCCTGAGCAAATAACTTTTGAGGCCTTGACAAACGCACCGTTTTACCACTGCGAGCGTGAGTCACGTTCATGTCCTTTTCAAATTTGCCCGTACAAACCCGAATAAACGCCACGCGATCGCGATGTCTTGGGTCCATATTCGCTTGCAATTTGAACACAAACCCGGTAAAATCTTCATAAGTTGGTGGCAAGTCTCCGGCGCTGCTCTTGCGGGCGATCGGCTTCATAGCGTAATCTAAAAACGCATCTAAAAACAGTTCGACCCCAAAATTGCTCATGGCGCTGCCAAAGAAAACTGGCGTCATTTTTCCAGCCCGAACCAAGTCTAAATCGAGTTCAGTGCCTAACTCATCCAGCAGTTCTAACTCTTCTTTGAGCTGATAGTAAAGGTCTTGTTCCAACAAATCTTCAATGCGCGGATCGCCCAATTCGATGACGGTATCAACAGCAGCACGAGAACCGTGTTTAGCCCGCTCGAATAAGTGAATTTTGCGCGCCCTGCGATCGAAAACACCTTTAAAGCGATCGCCCGTACCTATTGGCCAATTTACCGGATAAGTCTGCAACCCCAATTCCTTCTCAATTTCGTCCAACAAATCCAAAGGTTCTCGACTAGGGCGATCGAGCTTATTAAAGAAAGTAAAAATAGGCAAACTTCGCAGCTTACAAACTTCAAATAACTTCCGAGTTTGCGGTTCCAAACCCTTAGCAGCATCCTCAAGCATCACTGCATTGTCAGCCGCCGCCAGAGTTCGATAAGTATCTTCGCTAAAATCTTGGTGTCCCGGAGTATCGAGCAGATTAATGTGATATTTTTTATACTCAAACTGCAAAACAGTAGAAGTAATAGAAATTCCCCGCTGCTGTTCCATCGCCATCCAGTCAGATGTAGCGTGTCGCTGAGCCCGCCGCGCTTTCACAGAACCTGCTTCGTGAATTGCACCTCCGTACAGCAGCAGCTTTTCTGTCAAAGTAGTTTTACCCGCGTCGGGGTGCGAGATAATAGCAAAGTTGCGCCGGCGCTCAACAGCAGTTAGCAGTTCAGTTTCGAGTTCTGTTGTCATCACAAATTAGGTAGGGGAATCATCACCCGATCGCCATTATAGCCTGTGCTACAGTTGCTATTAAAGGTAAAATTATCAGTAAAGTCAAGGGAAGAAAACTAATATGTACGATTCCGACAAGCGGAAGCTGCTATCACTGGTGTGCCACGGGGCGATTTTTTTTAGTACGTTACTGTTCTCGATCGGAGCGCCGATCGCTGTATTGTTAGTATCAGATGACCCCGTTGTCAAAGAAAATGCCACAGAAGCGATCAATTTTCACCTTAATGTATGGGTGTACAGCGCCGTAATTGTGGCGTTAACTGTCGTCACTTTCGGTCTTGCTGGTTTTATCTTAGTGCCCCTCGGTTATTTGCTGCACTGGGGACTGACAATAATGGCTATCCTCCACGTTTTGCAAAATCCTAACCAACCTTACCGCTACCCTTTTATTTTCCGAATAGTTTAGACAGCAAATCGCGCTTCACCATTGATTTCTACAACCCGATTTCTTTAACCAGAAACCGGGTTTTTAATTGTTTTCTAACTCACAATGGTGCAACATCTCTGTTTAAACTTACATCTTGCACCATTGTCAAGAAGAACAGGCTTTCCGGCCTGTTCCACAATAAAATTCATCTCTTGTGGAACAGGCCGGAAAGCCTGTTCCTAAACAAGTAATTGAAAATCGTGCAACATCTCAGTTTAAATGAATGTGGGTAGCTCGGTAAGTGATGCCGAAACCTCATCTGCCTAAAGTCGCAATGGTATCTTCACCCTATTGCAGGGCTATTGCTGAGGCTAAGTTCATATTCAGTTGATGCAGTTTCCCACACTATGCTACCGCCTTTGGGTTATTTCGCAGAGTTAAGGCGGATGTTCGATCGCTCCGAACCATCGTTTTTGCTTTAGCTGTGCTATTTTTGCATCTGGCGATCGTTTTAGGCAAATGTTCCACCAATTCTATCTCTACCAGGTGTCTTAAAACTTAATATAATATTTTTCCAATAAAAATCCCGCTCTTGTGGAACGGGAAAGCCATCAGGGTGCATCTATATATATGTCAGTATAACTCATAGGGGGTATAACCCCTCGTAGCTTTATCGAATCTTTACAATCACAAAATTTTTGTAAAGATTGAGGTTTTTATTTGACTGATCAGCCGTTTTATGAAATTAAAAGGGAAAATGCTGACATTTATAAAATCCAGTGAGTTTCCTCTGAATAATCAAAACTTTAAGCTCCTTTACCATGCTTCGGCCAATGGTGGAGCAAATATCCTAAGATGGCTACATTTGTGATAAATACCGCTAACTTAAGTACCGTGACCCCGTGAACTAATTCATATATTTCAGGGGGGATACTGATGCTTACCAGCACTAAAACTAAGATTGTTGCCCAGTCTTTTTCGTACCACAAACCAACGGCTTCAACAGCAGTTAAAACTGCATAAAGTGCTGCGACAAGTCCGCTAAACAGTAAGTTTTTAGGCTGAATAAGTAGAAGTTTATCTACGATGAATTCAAGAACTTTTAGTTGGCTTTATAACAAATAAGATTGCGAAAAATCTTCTAATACTTGATAATTTTTTATGCAAAAAGCAAAGCAATCGAAGTTACTGTCAAGAGGGAAGCCACAAATGTTTTGTAAAGGACAATTGCGATTAAAGCAGGAGCGTGATGTTTCTTCACCTTAATTCTAGAAATATCAATAATGTGCGATCGCCTGGTTAGGCTGTTTGGGATTGAAAACTCAAAATTTAGTAGAGTGCATCAGCAATTAGCTAATCAATTAGAGAAAAAATAACGCGCTGCTGACGCACCTTACTAAGCTTGAGGATAACGTTGTGCCAAGAAAGAGATAGCAGCAGCCCGATCGCCCAAATCGCCATCCAACCTCGCCGCCAACAAATCATCCAACATTCGTTTAAACCCAGGCCCCGGCTTATAACCCAAAGCCTTCAAATCGTTGCCATTCAAAGGCGGCTCAACATTCGCCCATTTGGTGAGATATTCCCAGATTTGGCGGCGGGCACTTCGCGGACTTTGCAGCGCGATCGCAATTAACACCGGCAACTCATAATTTTTCAACAGCAGCACCAATTGACTCGGCAACTCGCACTTAGGCAAATTCTCTGCTAACTGATTCTTTCCGGCTTCCAAAACTTCCAACCGCTTAATGCTGTCAGCAGGTAACTGAAGATTTGCAGCCACCTTGCCGCGATATTCCGGTGCTAAATAAGCTATCAAAACTTCCAGCCGCATCTGCCAATCGGGAATATTGATAATCGGGAATGGGGAATTGGGCATGGGGAATTGGGCATCGGGAATTGGGCATCGGGAATTGTCTCTTCCTTCTTCCTCCTTCCTTCTTTCTTTTTCCTCCTTCCTTCTTCCTTTTTCCTTCTTCCTGACATCCGTTACATCCGTTACAGAATCCGTTGCCGAACTTCCTTCTTCCTTCTTCCTTCTTCCTTTTTCCTTCTTCCTGACATCTGTTACATCCGTTACAGAACCCGTTGCCGAACCTTCCTTCTTCCTTCCATTCAAACACCGATCGAGCAAACGCAGTTGCCGCCACAACTCCCGATCCAACTCCAAACTAGGATGAATGCAGCGCAAAGCCTGCAAATCTCCCAGCATTTGCAAAGCAACTTTCCAATAAGGAGCTTGCAAAATGTATTTCAATTCACTTTTGAGCCGAGTTTCCAAAGCCGGAGCTCGGCCGTTTTCCCCCTGAATTCGGTAATAAATCCCGCTGGCCAAAGCGTTGCGGATGTATCCTTCCGTCTGTGGCTCAATTTCAAATCCCAACCGCACCGCAAACCGCACAGCGCGATAAATTCGCGTGGGATCTTCTATAAAACTATTGGCGTGCAAAACTCGAATTTGCTTCGATTCCAAGTCCAGCAAACCGCAAAAAAAATCTAATAATTCGCCACTGCGAGGAACACCCAACCGCACAGCCAGCGCATTAATTGTAAAATCCCTGCGGTACAAATCTTGGCGAATTGAACTCGCTTCAACTTCAGGATTTGCAGCCGGATAAGGATAAAATTCAGTACGAGCCGTAGCGATATCCACCCACAGCGAGCCGAAAGCAGAGTCTTTGTGCCACAAAAGCGCGGCGGTTTGAAATTGACCGTGAACGTCCAAACGCGATTCGGGGTAAAGTTTTTGCAGCGATGAAGCTAACTCGACACCAGCACCGGAATCGTCGGAACCGCACTTTCCATCCACAACCAAATCGATATCTGTTAGCGCCAGTGTATCATCCGTGGCTAAGAGTAAATCCCGGACTGCTCCACCCACAATATAAAGTTGCCAGCCGCGGTTTTGGGCAATATTGGCGGCGATCGACAATAACTGCCATAATTCGGGACTGATGCGCGATCGCAACAACTGCTCAACCGATTCGGGTACGGCACAATTAGAAAATTCTGCATTGCTTCCCCTGTCTCGCGCTTTTTGCTGGTGCAATTCGCGCAACACATCAGTCCGGGTAACAATTCCCACCAGTTGACCGTTTTCCAATACTGGCAAGCGTCCGATATCGTATGTCACCATTAAAGATTCAATTTCCGGCAGCAAGGTATCTGGGGCGATCGTTTTTAACTGCCAAGTCATGTAACCCTTCACCGGGGCGTGACTGAAACCGTGGTGCAGGGCAATGTCAATGTCGCGGCGCGAGATAATGCCAGCAAGTCGATCGTCTGCATCGACCACACAAAGCCCGGAATGTCCGTAACGTAGGAGGATACGGTGAGCTTCGCCCACCGAGGTTTCCGGGCGAATACTCCGCACTGGAGACGACATTAATTCGCGGGCTGTCGGAGGGTGGGGAATTTGAGCTTTGAGTTCGTCAGCTAACTGATTTAAAGTCAGCAGGGGGTCAACATCGCGGGTGGCGAGGGAAGCAGCGCCGGCGTGGCCTCCGCCGCCGAGGGGTTTGAACAATTCGCTGAGGTTTGTGCCTTCGATGCGCGATCGACCGATAATAGTTAATCGATTGGAAACTGGCGATTCGGGATCGATGTTGCGGTTGTTTTCGTTTTCGCTAAATTTATAAACATTACCTAACAGCAGAGCATCGGTTTCAGTCAAATCGAGCAAGCGAGAAGCCAGGGAAGAAAGCCCCGGAACGTAGGATTCGGTAGATAGCAGCACCCAGGCTATGCTGTAACCGTGCAAAGTTTCCGATCGCAAATTATTCAGCGCTTCTCTCAGCAAATCTTGCAATTGAGGAGACAAACCGGGTTCTACATATTCAGCTATTACCCCCAAACTCGCTCCTTGTTCCATCAACCAGGCCAAAGCTATTGCATCTCGCGCAGTTGCCCCCTCAAAGGTGAGGGAACCTGTATCGACGTGGATGCCGAGGGCCATGACTGTTGCTTCCGAAGGGAGAAGGCGGAATGGTGTGTCGCTCTTTTCTGCTTGATTTTTGAGCTTTTCGACAATTAATGTCGTGCTGGCTCCGACTGCTTCGATCTGCGTCACTGTAGCGGCGATGTCGGAATGCGCCTCTAGGTGGTGGTCGAAAACAGCAATTTCGCTTACTTGTGGCAAATCCAGCCACTCGGCGGCTTTTCCCAAGCGATCGCGCTGGGAGGTATCAACTATAGTAATCGATCGAATTCGTTGGGGATTGACCGATCGGCGTTCAATCAGCGGGTACTCGTCGCGGTGTAGCGCCAAAAAATCCCGCACTGTCGGATGACACCCGCCCGTCAATACGATCCTGCTACCGGGGCGCAGCACGCAAAGTCCCACCGCCGCCCCCAAGGCGTCAAAATCTGCTGTTGTGTGGCACAAAACTAAGTCCATAGCCGAAAATCCCGCATCTCTAACTCAAACAGTAGCAATTTCTCGCCCTCTGAAACCGGATGTGTCGATCGGGCTTTAAGTTAACCTTTCCAGTTTTCTGTGCTGTAGCGAACAATGATAAAATTGATAAAAATCTTAAGAGCCGCTGACGCCTGTTCGCGCAACGCCCGAATTTGCCTGGGTTCTTTCGTATCAATCAACCGACAATTTCTCGATCGACTATCGGGAAACTGTCAAAAACTAGAATTTGGAAGATTTTTTTCGGTTCTGGGAAACTATTTCCGATCAACGCACGGTTATATCGAAAGGAGAAAAGATGTTATCAATTCTGTTTCAAGTGGTTTTACTGGGTCTGGTACTGCTGTCTTTTGTGATGGTCGTTGGCGTGCCAGTTGCTTATGCCTCTCCCCAAAACTGGAATCAGTCTAAATCCCTGATTTATGTCGGGTCGGGTCTCTGGTTTTTGCTGGTTATTGCAGTGGGTGTATTGAACTTTTTAGTCGTTTAATTTCACCCAAGTCTATCGAATCAAGAAGGTAAAAGATAGAAGGCGGAAGGCATTCACCAGTGATTGAAAGGCATTCGGCAGAAGCTAGGAATTTTCCAGACCGCGCGACCCTGTATGTTTTTGCACTTGAGATTCAGATGAGATGCTGCTGCTTTCTGACTTTTGCCTTCTCACAAACAAAAATCTAAAATCTAAAACCTAAAATCTAAACTAGAGCACTATGACTGTTTTCGAGGGAACTTTTACTCACACCGAATCTTTGCGATTTGCTATTGTCATCGGTCGTTTTAACGATTTGGTGGTTAACAAACTTTTGGAGGGATGTCAAGATTGTTTGAAACGCCACGGGGTTGATATTAATCCTCATGGCTCTCAAGTGGACTTTTTTTGGGTTCCGGGAAGTTTTGAGATTCCTTTGGTGGCGCGCCAAGCTGCTCTTTCTCACCGCTACGATGCGGTAATTTGTCTGGGTGCGGTAATTCGGGGCCAAACTCCTCATTTTGATTTTGTGGCTGGTGAGGTTGCTAAGGGAATTGCTGCTGCTGCTTTTCAGACAGGGGTGCCGGTGATTTTTGGGGTGGTGACGACTGACACGATGCAGCAAGCTTTGGAAAGGGCTGGAATTAAAAGCAATTTGGGCTGGAATTATGCGATGAGTGCTTTGGAAATGGGCACTTTGATGCGCCAAGTTAAGGGTTTGGGAACACACTCTTACGGTCACTTAGCTAGTGGATCTGCTGCTCAAGTGCTTTCGGGCGAAGCCAATCTGGCGATCGCCCCTGATGTATCATCGGATCAAATCCCCTCGTAAGTTCGGCTAAGCTGTTGTGGCATTTATATTCTATGTCAAAAAACAATAAAACTATTGTGGGGCGGGCGGGACGCCCACCCAGAATATGCAATTTAAATGCGCGACAGCTTAGCAGTAGTTTTAAGCTCAAAAAACATCAAGATTTGCATCGGGAAAAATCTTAAGACTCTTGTGGGGTGGTAATTATGCCCGCCCCCAAGGTAAAAGTTCCACTGGTCGCAGCCGATCGACAAATTAGACCAATATCTTGCCAATTGGCAATGAGTGTGATATCATAAAATGTTCTTAGAAATAGCGCAACACTAACTATTACTGCATGGCAACGAAGCCAACGATCGCATTTACTCACCTCGGCTGCGAAAAAAATCGCATCGATACCGAACACATGATTGGCTTGCTGGCTCAAGCGGGCTATCAAGTGGATTCTAATGAAGAATTAGCTGATTATGTTGTAGTCAATACTTGTAGTTTTATCCAAGCTGCGCGAGAAGAGTCAGTTCGCACCTTGGTAGAATTGGCAGAAGCTAATAAAAAAGTAGTGATCACGGGCTGCATGGCACAGCATTTTCAGCAGGAATTGCTGGACGAATTGCCCGAAGCAGTCGCAATTGTCGGCACTGGTGACTATCACAAAATAGTCAATGTTATGCAGCAGGTGGAAAAGGGCGATCGAGTTTCCCTCGTCTCTTCAGAACCTACTTACATCGCTGACGAAACTACTCCCCGTTACCGCACGACATCGGAAGGTGTCGCTTATCTGCGAATAGCAGAAGGCTGTGACTACCGCTGTGCATTTTGCATTATCCCGCACTTGCGCGGAAATCAACGATCGCGGACGATCGAATCTATCGTCGCCGAAGCTAAGCAATTAGCCTCCGAAGGGGTAAAGGAAATTATCTTAATTTCTCAAATTACCACCAACTACGGCAAAGATATTTATGGCGAACCGAAACTAGCCGAACTACTGCGCGCTTTGGGCGAAGTAGATGTACCTTGGATTCGGATGCACTACGCCTATCCTACAGGTTTGACTCCGCAAGTTGTGGCAGCCATCCGCGAAACACCCAACGTTTTGCCGTATTTGGATTTACCCCTGCAACACTCGCACCCGGAAATTCTGCGGGCGATGAATCGGCCTTTTCAAGCTGGGATTAATGATGCTATAGTCGATCGGCTCAAAGCAGCACTTCCCGGCGCTGTGATGCGGACAACTTTTATTGTTGGCTTCCCCGGCGAAACCGACGAACACGCATCACACTTGCTGGAATTTGTCAAGCGCCACGAATTCGATCACGTAGGAGTTTTTGTATTTTCGCCAGAAGAAGGAACCCCAGCCTTCAGCTTGCCCCAGCAAATACCTGCAGAAATAATGGAAATGCGGCGAAATTCGGTAATGGCGGCACAACAACCTATATCATTGAAGAAGAATCAAGAGTCTGTCGGTCAGGTAGTTGATGTCCTGATAGAACAAGAACAACCAGAGACAGGCGAGTTGATTGGTAGATCCGCTCGGTTTTCCCCAGAAGTAGATGGACTCGTCTATGTCACAGGAGAAGCGCGGCTGGGTTCAATCGTATCTGTGAAAATTACTGGTGCAGATGTCTACGACCTCTACGGTCAAGTGTAAGTATTGCTGGAACTGTCGCGATCGGCGGTGCGGCGAACAAAAACCGGACACGAGCCAAAAATGATTAGCGGATTGTGCAACAAAAGTAACGGTTAGTACACAATTGTGCAAAGATATGTAGCAAAGGGGTTATAAACTTTTTTAGCCCCTCTCTGGCAATCGACCCTCCCCGTCGGGGTGCGGTAATCTCTACAGAACATCGGAAAATTTTAACGAATTTAATGTTTTGTTTCTGAATGTAAAGAGTTATGATGATAACAAGCCAGAAATAAGCGGGGATAATTTGAGATTGCTTCGCCGTCCGCCCTACACCACAACGGTATCCCGAAAGAGTGTTGAGATGGATAGGCGGTAACGGTCGCCCCATCCCCCGCTCAATCCCGCAGGCGACGGATTGCGGGATAGCGCCTGAACCAAACAACCTGTTACTACATGAGTAGTGAAGTGGGGCTGGTCATGATCCTCACTATAAAATGCCTAAGAGGGAAAGCTTGCAAGTACCTCAAAGGAAGTCCAATGTCCTGTTTTAAGAATGTTGGAAGCCTATAACCCGACCCCTGGCGGTTGGTATCGGCGATGTCACAAAATCAAAGACGGCTGTCGAATTGGTAAATTTAGTCACCATCGACGGAGCTGCCCTATACTCGATTGCTATTTAAGAAGGTGCGCGCAGGCGCAGCACCATAAAGAACTCTTATGAGTTCCTGCCCTAGAGCAGAAATCCGCATCCGAGTTGGGCAACTTAGAAGGCTAAGACTCGTTATTAGGAGCATTAATGAATTTATTGTTTGAAGGCTTAGGTCTTTCGGAAGAACTCGTTCTCCATCTGGAAACACTAGGCTTTACAGAACCTACTCCCATCCAAGTACAAGCAATTCCGCACCTGTTAGCAGGTCGCGACGTTGTGGGCCAAGCCCAAACAGGGACAGGCAAAACGGCAGCATTCTCGTTGCCCATCTTGGAGCGGATTGATTTAGATGTGACTGCGGTGCAAGCACTGGTGCTGACGCCGACTCGCGAATTGGCGATGCAAGTAACTGAAGCCATCCGTGATTTGAGCGGCATCAGCAGCGAGGGCCCGGTAAAAGTGGGTCGCTCTCTGCAAGTTCTGACAGTGTACGGCGGTCAATCGATCGATCGTCAAATGCAGCGTTTGAAGCGCGGCGTTCACGTCGTTGTCGGTACACCGGGACGCATATTGGATATGCTGAGCCGCGGCAGCCTGAAACTAGACAAGGTAAAGTGGCTGGTTTTGGATGAAGCTGACGAAATGCTGAGCATGGGCTTTATCCAAGATGTGGAAAAAATCTTGGATGCTGCACCAAAAGAACGTCAAACGGCATTTTTCTCGGCGACGATGGAAGCTTCCATTCGCAAATTGGTGGCGCGGCATTTGCGTAACCCAGTCAACGTCACCGTAGAACAGCCAAAAGCAACGCCAAAGCGCATCAGCCAAGGCGTGTACATGATTCCCCGTGGCTGGTCGAAGGCAAGAGCCCTACAGCCAATTTTAGAAATGGAAGACCCGGAATCTGCACTGATTTTTGTGCGGACTCGGCAGTCGGCTGCAGAACTCACCAGCCAACTGCAAGCAGCAGGTCACAGCGTTGATGAGTATCACGGTAATTTGAATCAGGCACAACGGGAACGTTTGTTGCATCGGTTCCGCCAATGTCAGGTGCGCTGGGTAGTGGCGACTGATATTGCGGCGCGGGGTTTGGACGTGGATCACTTGACTCACGTGATTAACTATGATTTGCCCGACAGTGTGGAAAGCTACGTTCACCGGATCGGACGCACGGGCCGGGCTGGTCGCGAAGGAACGGCGATTACGCTGATTCAACCGGTCGATCGCCGCAAACTGCGCTTGATTGAACGCCACGTGCGATCGAGCTTGACGGTGCGAAACATTCCGACACGGGCGCAAATTGAAGCACGTCAGTTGGAAAAGATGCAGGGTAAAGTTCGCGAAGCTTTGGCTGGCGAACGGATGGCATCTTTCTTGCCTCTGGTGTCTCAGTTATCCGAGGAGTACGACTCCCACGCGATCGCCGCTGCTGCTTTGCAAATGGCTTTCGATCAAAGCCGTCCTGCTTGGATGGGCGCTGATTACGCTCAACAAGAAGATCCCCCGATTGGTGGAGAAAACAGCGTCAAGCCTATCTTGATCAAAAAGCGGGCTAAGACTGGTGAGGCGACTTTTTCTGGAGCACCGAGTGCTCCTGTTCCCCAGAACCGCTAATTGGTAGGGTGCACAATGTGCACCTTATTTAGAATTACTGTAGAGATGCGATCTATCGCACCTCTACTTTTTTTTATGGGTGTGAGACTCTATGGGGAATAAAAATCACAAAAAAGCTCTTCGTTCGTTGAACAAGCCGATTGCAGAACATGAAGAAAAGATTAGACTGGAATAGGAGAAGGATTTTCCCGATGAAGGCTTAATCCGGCATTGGGAAAGTGAAATTCGAGCTTTTGACAAAGGAATTCAGCAAGCTTTAAAACGATTGGGTAAATAAAGATGCAAGTTAGTGATCGGACAATTTCTGTAACTAATTCTACACTGAGAACGTTAATTGATGAATTGGGTACTGAGTGTCAAAATGTGATTACTTTAATCCATCAGCTTCAGTTACCTGATTTGAGCGATCGACAAAAAGCTGAAATTCTAGCAGAGTTCCTGAGTGCTGCAATCCATCTCAACGTTCACTGCGGAGAGGACTTTCAGACGCTAGTTGCTGAGGAAATGACAAAATTGTCGGATGATGATGAAGAGGATTAAGCAGATGCGGGCGATTCCCTACGGGATAGCTACGCTTCACGCACATTAGGAAAAAGCCCTCCTGTCAACTCACCGAAGAGCTAAAAAACCTTATAAATAAGGGCTAAAATCCTTACTATAAACTTGTGAACCGGGACTTTTGTACTGTTGTTTAATATTTCAGTTTAGCTGCGTGCTCACAATAATTTTTTGCACGCGATCGCCCTTAATTTCCAAAATCAAATTAGAAGCCTTTTGGTCCTTGCTGTAAGTCAACCGAGTCACTCCACCTTGCACAGATTGCGACCCATAACCGTAAGTTTTAACAACTTTTTGGCTGTTATCTCCTACCTTCACACCATCAATTGTCAGAAACTTGGGATTGGTAGTAGAAACTAAATAAACTTTGCCATCCCATGCAGCTACCGTCAATCCTGAGTAGGTTAGCGTGCGAATATTGCCGCCGATGCCAGACCCAGCAGGTTTAGTTTCGTCGCGCTGCGGTTTTCCCAACTTGCGTTTTGCCTCTTCTACAGACATCCCCAACCGAACGCCGCCAATCCCCAGGCGCGAATAGTTAATCGCCGCCGGCTTTTGTGTCGCACTGAGCATTCTTTCTAGAGTCACAACAGTTTGATTCATAGCAGGAACCGGACGAACTAAAGCAGCAAATCCTAAGCTCGAAATTGCGAGATTCATCATGATACCAGCGACGGCTGTTGTCACAAACATTTTTACCATTTTTTTATAGCTTTATTTGGCAATGTATTCGCGCGATCGCCCGCTAGATCCGGATTGATACTAACAGGACTTACACAAACACTCCTGGAAGCACTGCGAGTCTTTGAAACTGGATTTTTTTTACCAAAACTACATAAAGAAACTCGGTTTTTACCCTAAATCTTAGGTTTAACAATGAGGTATTCAGCCAGAAACCCCGTTTCTAGCGCAACCTAGGTAAGTCCTGACTAATATTTTTTAACTTGTGAAAACCGCCAATTTCGGGCGAACCGAATTTGCTCCCGTACAAACTTGCGTCCGCCTGCCGGGACTGAAAGAAAGAATAAAGTAGGTAACAACGGAAATTGCTGTGATATCCTAACAAAAGCCATATCTGCATAAAATAAGTAATTTAGATGACCGCAACAGATTCTACTAAGCACCAAAAATCCAAAGCCCTCAAACCGGGTAGCCGTCGCCCCGCTAAAGAACTTTGCAGCGAGTGCGGTTTGTGCGATACATATTACATTCATTATGTCAAGGAATCTTGTGCTTTCTTAACACAGCATATTGCAGAACTGGAAGAAGAGATTCACGGGCGATCGCGCAATCTCGATAATCCCGACGATTGGTATTTCGGAGTCAGTCAAAACATGATGGCGGCTCGTAAAAAAGAGCCGATCGAGGGCGCTCAGTGGACGGGAATCGTCAGCACAATTGCCATTGAAATGCTCGAAAAAGGAATTGTAGAAGGCGTTGTTTGCGTCCAAAATACTAAGGAAGACCGCTTTCAGCCGATGCCGATTATTGCTAGAAATCGTGAAGAGATTCTGGCTGCAAAAGTAAACAAACCCACTCTCTCCCCAAATCTTTCAGTATTAGAACAAATTGAACAATCAGGGATGAAGCGGCTGTTAGTAATTGGCGTCGGCTGTCAAATTCAAGCCTTGCGAACAGTCGAGAAAAAACTCGGTTTAGAAAAGCTCTACGTTTTGGGAACTCCCTGTGTTGATAATGTCAGCCGCGCGGGCTTGCAGAAATTCCTAGATACGACTAGCCGTTCTCCCGAAACAGTTGTATCTTATGAGTTTATGCAAGACTTTAACGTTCACTTCAAACACGAAGATGGTTCGGAAGAAAAAGTGCCGTTTTTTGGCTTGAATACTAAAGAATTGAAAGATGTTTTTGCTCCTTCTTGTTTGAGCTGTTTTGATTATGTCAATTCTTTAGCAGATTTAGTTGTGGGCTACATGGGCGCACCTTTTGGTTGGCAGTGGATTGTAGTGCGAAATGACACCGGGCAAGAAATGTTAGATTTGGTAACGGATCAGCTTAATACTCAGCCCGTGATGTCTAAGGGAAACCGAAAAGAAGCCGTTCAGCAAAGCATTCCGGCTTATGAAAAAGGAGTGACATTGCCGATGTGGGCGGCGAAGTTAATGGGAGTTTTTATTGAGAGAATTGGGCCGAAGGGTTTGGAATATGCTCGGTTTTCGATTGATTCTCATTTCACTCGCAATTATCTGTACGTGAAGCGGAATTACCCGGAGAAATTAGAGGCTCATGTGCCGGAATATGCTAAGCGGATTGTCGGGCAGTATAAGTTACCAGATGTGTAAACTTCTAGGGTGCGTTAGTCAGGAGTTGTTGGATTATTGAAAAAATAACGCTAACTGACGCACCCTGGTACTCAAGGATAGCAAAAGATAGAAAACAAATGCACTTGGGAAACATCGAATTATGGAATCGCAGAACGTTAACTAGACTGGCTATCCTTAGTACGATCTTAATTAGTCTGATTAGTGGGATATGGTTGAGTATGATTGCAATGCCAGGGAAAAGCTACAGCGGGACAATTCCCCCTTTAACAGCACAGGAAATCTCGCTCCGAGATGCTTTACAGCGCGATGTAGAAAAGCTCTCTGGTGAAATCGGAGAGCGCAATTTTATACAATATCAAAAACTTGGAGAAGCTGCTGACTTTCTCGAAGCATCTTTTCAAGCTGCTGGCTATAAAGTTGAACGGCAAGGATATAAAATTGATGATAAATTTTATTATAACATAGAAGTGGAGATTCCAGGGGGAAAAAAGGCAGATGAAATAGTTGTAATTGGAGCACATTATGATTCTGTGGTGGGGAGTCCAGGGGCAAATGATAACGCAACTGGGGCGGCGGGAGTGCTGGCTTTAGCGAGAATGTTTGCAGGTAAAAAGCCTGAAAAGACTGTGCGTTTTGTTGAGTTTGTGAATGAGGAGCCACCTTTTTTCTGGACTGCTGATATGGGGAGTTTGGTTTATGCCAAAAGATGCAGAGAGCGTAATGAAAAAATTGTTTCGATGCTCAGTTTAGAAACAATTGGTTATTACTCAGATGCCAAAAACAGCCATAAATATCCAGCACCATTAAACCTTTTTTATCCTACATCGGGAAATTTTATCGGATTTATTGGCAATACGTCCTCAAGTAAACTGGTTAGAGAGGCGATCGCATCTTTCCGCCGCCATGCTGAATTTCCCTCGGAAGGTGCAGCAATTCCGGGTGCCATTCCTGGTGTTGGTTGGTCAGATCAATGGTCTTTTTGGCAACATGGTTATCCAGGGCTGATGGTGACAGATACTGCTCCCTATCGCTATCCTTACTATCACACGGCGCAAGATACACCCGATAAGGTTGATTGGGAACGGACGACGAAGGTGATAGCTGGATTGGAGAAAGTTGTGGCAGATTTGGTGGGAGTTGATATTAATTAGTTGCGTAGGATGCCCAGCGGGGAAATATCCTCGCTCGGAACAGAATATCAGGGAAAATGACGCACGTATAAATTAGTATAAGTTGCCTGAGTGAGGTGATTAAGAGAGTTTTTAATAGATGTTTTGCAGGGACACGGTAAGGCAGTGTCTTTGTTGTATATAGTGGAAAAAATTAGAGGTACAAGATTATGATCCTCATAGTTGTACAGAAACACATGAAGTTACCAAAGTCGATCGCACTTACTTGTTGTGTGCTTCTAGCATTATCTGGAAATGGAGTGTCCGCGAAAGCAGCAGAAGTGCGATCGGGAAACAAAACATTTGCTCAATGGTGTCGCGAAAAAGATTCTTTGAGTCCAGAAGCTAAACATACTGTTGATATGCTGTTAAAAATAGCAGGAACTACTGAGTGCGATGAGGGCGATCGCCAACTTTCTAGTATCACAGGAATTAGCTTTACGAAGGAAGGAATCAGCGACATCAAACCGCTAGCATCCTTAACTCACCTGAAGGTTCTCCGGCTTATCAACTGTTCTATCAGCGACATCAAACCGCTAGCATCCTTAACTAACCTGACTTTGCTCAACCTCAGCAGCAATCAAATTAGTGACATCAAACCGCTAGCATCCTTGGTTAACCTGAAAGTGCTCAACATCGGGAACAATCATATCCGCGACATCAAACCGCTAGCATCCTTGACTAACCTGACTGAAATCGTCCTCATCGAAAATCAGATCGATGACATCACACCGCTAGCATCCTTGACTAACCTGAAAGGGCTTTTCCTCCGCAGCAATCAGATTGACGACATCAAGCCACTAGCATCTTTGACTAACCTGGAAGGGATCGATCTCGCTGGCAATCAAATTAGTGACATCAAACCGCTAGCATCTTTGATGAAACTGACTTTTATCGACCTCAGCAGCAATCAGATTAGTGACATCAAATCACTAGCATCCTTGACTAACCTAGAAGGGATTAACCTCAGCTCGAATCAAATCGGTGATATCAAACCGCTAGCATCCTTGACTAATCTGGAAGGGCTATCACTTAACAAGAATGAGCTCGCTGACCTTAAACCGCTAGAATTCTTGACTAAACTGGAGACTCTCTGGCTCAACAACAATCACATCGTTGATATCAAACCGCTAGCATCCTTGACTAAGCTGACTTTACTCTCACTCGAAAACAATCAAATCGGCGACATCAAACCGCTAGCATCTTTCACTAAACTGACAGAACTCTACCTTAGCGGAAATGCGATCGCTCCCAAAACTTGCCCTCTCAAACCAGAGTCTATCTGTAAGTGGGAACCACAAACTCAACCATAAAACTTTACCGTGACGCCCGATCGCACTTAAATATTTGAGTTACGAAGGATAAATTTGCAATTCATCAGAAAAACCCGATCGCCCTTATTGACTAAAAGCGATCGCACACCAACATCCTCCTACAAATCAGCAGCGTGCTGCTTCAATTCATCCAAAGAAACGTATTCCAAAGTCAAGGCGTGAGTCGCGGCCAAAACCACAGGCGGCGCAACTCCTGCATCCATTGCTTCCTTCCACCGAGAAGCGCACAAACACCAGCAATCCCCAGGCTTCAAACCGGGAAAATTAAATTCGGGAACCGGAGTGCTCAAATCATTTCCATTCGACTTGGTGAATTGCAAAAACTCTTCTGTCAGTTGAGCGCAAACAGTGTGAGCCCCAAAGTCGCCACCACCTGTATTGCATTTGCCGTCCCGATAATATCCTGTCATGGGCGAAGTGCAGCAAGTCTCTAACTTTCCGCCCAGCACATTTGTAGCTTCCGTCACCATTGCAACTCCTCAGTAAAACACTTGGATCTAATTTTACACAAATCGTTGTTTATATATTTTTTTCCATGACAAAGTTGATTAATTTTTGTCCTCTGCATTCTACTTCCTGTTGTTGAATCACAATAAATCCCTGGCTTTCAAAAAAAGGTCGAGCTGTAATGCTGGCTTCGGTAAATAACTTGTTAATTCCTAAGTCTTGGGCTTTTGACTCAATTTGTTTTAAAATTAGCCTGCCGACTCCTTGCCTTTGAAAATGTTGATGACAGAAAAAGCAATCGATATGGCCGCTTGCTTCTAATTCCCCAAAACCTGCAATGTTCTCACCCTCTTGTGCTACGAAAGTAAATTTACTGCTTAAACTTTTAGTCCAACTTTCGATATCCATATCTGCTGGCGCCCAAGCATCTACTTGTGCTTGTGTGTAATCGCGGATGTTGACTTCGTGTACGGTGTCGTAAAAAAGTTTTACAATTTGTTGGGTATCACCGATTTCGTAGGTTCGTACTCTCATAAATTATCTCACTGCGATCGCTTCTTTGATATTAATTGGGGATTTTAAGCGCTTCCCAACGCGGATGGATGTTGGCTTTTACCATTTTGTCTCATTTCTTGCAGGGCGATCGCCCAAAAAATTCTTCCCTACCCCTTGACAAACTCTATTACTCTATGTTAGTCAAACAAAAGCAAACCTCACTCGAATTAACACTACATTAATCCAGCAGCTTAACAAATATTGAAATTTATGACAGAAATTGGACCCGATCCAAACCGACCTTATCCTATGGCCGATCAGCGGCGCGTATGCTTCATCAAAAACTTTATTAAATCCCCCAACATTATCGTCGGCGATTACTCATATTACGACGATCCAATAGAACCAGAAAACTTTGAAAGAAATGTACTTTATAATTACGGAAACGATCGATTAATTATTGGCAAATTTTGTGCGATCGCCACCAACGTCAAATTCATAATGAACGGTGCAAATCATAAACTCGACGGAATTTCAACTTATCCTTTTCCGGTCTTTGGGAATGGTTGGGAAACAGCCATGAATTTAGTAATGGAACTGCCAAGTAAAGGCGATACCGTCATTGGCAATGATGTTTGGATCGGCTATGAATCCCTGATTATGCCCGGAGTCAAAATCGGCGACGGTGCCGTCATAGCCGCCAAATCCGTTGTAGTAAAAGACATTCCCCCTTACACTATTGTCGGTGGCAACCCCGCCCATCCAATCAAACAGCGTTTTAGCGATTCTGAAGTTGCACAACTATTAGAAATTCGGTGGTGGGATTGGGAAATCGAGAAGATTTCGCGCAATGTGAGCATAATTATGCAAAACGATATTCAAGCACTCAGCAATGCTGAGTAAACTCTCAAATACAACGGTTTTTAATTAACAAAGTGGAGGTTGGAAAATGTTGAAAATTGCCTACTTAATTTTCTGTATTCTAGGCACGGCTTTGCCCTACTCCCAGTTTGTCCCGTTTCTTTTAGAAGAAGGGTTGAATATTAACGCTTTCTTCGGTGAGTTGTTTGCCAATCAAATTTCCGGTTTTTTCGGCATGGATGTAATAGTGTCATCCCTAGTTTTTGGTACTTTTGTATTTAGCGAAGGTTCGCGTCTCAAAATGAAAAACTTGTGGATTTATATTGCCAGTAACTTACTGGTGGGTGTTTCCCTGGGTTTGCCTTTATTTCTCCTAATGCGGCAGCGCAAACTTGAAGAAACACCTTGAGAGTTTTGTAGTTGTTGGGTTTGGCTTCCGCTAAACCCAACCTACACAATCTAAAAACCCAAAATCAGCGTCAATCTGCGTGCATCTGCGGTTAAAAATCCTCAGATTCTTGCAAAAATCTACTCTTTAATTCAAAACTCAGGGGAGAACAGGGAGCCCCCCTACCCCAAGAGGCCTCGCCCATACCAGTTACTTAGCTGGGCCCACAGCCTCGATCGCATCCTCAAGAGCGATCGATACATGAGTCCAATGACTCCCCCCCTGACAAAAAGCCACGTAAGGCTCCCGCAGAGGCCCGTCAGCCGAAAACTCCGACGTACTCCCATCAATAAAAGTACCCCCAGCCATCACCAACTGACTTTCATAGCCGTGCATCGGAGCCGGCACGGGATCTAAATAGGAACCGACGGGGGAATTTCGCTGAACCGCCCGACAAAAAGCAATTAACTTATCAGCAGAACCGAATTCGATCGCCTGAATCACATCTCGTCTTCTAGCCAAAGGCATAGGATTCACTCGATAACCCAACTTATAAAAAACATAAGCCGTCAAATGATTGCCCTTCATCGCCTCCCCCACACAACCGGGAGCCATAAACAAACCCTGAAACAGCAACCGATTCAAATCAAAAGTTGCGCCGCCGCTGCTGCCAATTCCCGGCGCCGTCAAGCGACAAGTTGCCGCCTCTACTAAATCAGCCCTCCCAGCAACGTAACCTCCAGCAGGGACGATCGTACCCCCCGGATTTTTGATTAAAGAACCAGCCATCAGATCCGCGCCCACAGCAGTAGGTTCGCAATCCTCGACAAACTCGCCGTAACAATTATCAACAAAGCAAATTGTGTTAGGATTCTGATGTTTGACTATGGTGACGATTTTTTTAATCTCAGAAATAGACAAACTCGACCGCCAAGAATAGCCGCAAGAGCGCTGGATAAAAACCAGGCGAGTCTTTGCTGAAATAGTAGAGCTCAATGCCGGCCAATCCAAACTTCCTTCGCGAGTTAGAGGCAACTCACGGTAACTAATGCCAAACTCAATGAGTGAACCTTGACCTTGCCCCCGCAAGCCGATCACTTCTTCTAAAGTATCGTAGGGAGAACCAGCCACTGCCAACATTTCGTCACCAGGACGCAGGATGCCAAAAAGAGCACAGGCGATCGCGTGAGTACCCGAAACAAACTGTACCCGGACAGCCGCGGCCTGGGCCCCTACCACTTCGGCAAACACCCCGTCCAAAGTCTCTCGACCCAAATCATCGTGGCCGTAACCCGTAACCCCTGCAAAATGGTGGACTCCAACCCGGTGGCTCCGAAAAGCTTTTAAGACTCGTTGAAGATTTTGCTTGACTGTAGTGTCAATACCAGAAAAAATCTGAAAGAGTGCCTGTTCTGCTTCCTGTAGCCGTGAAACGCTATTCATCTATACCTCGCTCACCCTTTGCGTGCGCGCTGTTCATTATGGCGTAGATGCGGCCCCTAGTTTGTAAACATAATATATTCATGACGATTGCAACTTCCAAAAAAACTTCTCCTGATTGGCCTGTCGTAGGCTTTATGGCCTTTCTGCACATCGGTGCTTTATTTGCTTTGCTGCCGGGTAATTTTAGCTGGTCTGCGGTTGGGCTAGCAGTATTCCTGCATTGGGTAACAGGTGGTTTAGGAATTACTCTCGGATATCACCGCCTCGTCACCCACCGCAGTTTTCAAACACCGAAATGGCTAGAGTATTTTCTAGTTATTTGCGGTACCCTTTCCTGTGAAGGTGGCCCGATCGACTGGGTAGGAATGCACCGGTTACACCACATACATTCCGACACCGAAACAGATCCCCACGATTCCAATCAAGGCTTCTGGTGGAGCCACATGGGCTGGATGCTCTCGGATCTGCCGATCAGAGTGGAAATCCCCCGCTTTACTAAAGACATCGGCGACGACCCAGTATACAAGTTTCTCCAAGCATATTTTATCCCCATCCAAGTCGTCTTCGGTGTGTTGCTTTATTTATTAGGCGGCTGGTCTTTCGTGGTTTGGGGCGTGTTTATGCGGATCGTGGTGGTGTTCCACTGCACTTGGCTTGTTAACAGCGCTACCCACAAATTTGGCTACCGGACCTACGAGTCGGGCGATCGATCGACCAACTGCTGGTGGGTTGCCCTGCTCACCTACGGCGAAGGCTGGCACAATAACCACCACGCCTTTCAATACTCGGCGCGCCACGGTCTCGAATGGTGGGAAATCGACTTCACCTGGATGACAATTCAACTGCTGCAAGCACTTGGTTTGGCAACCAAAGTGAAATTAGCAGAAAAATAGCATGGGCAATGAGTCATGGGTTGTCGGTCATCAGTTCTGGACTAATGGCTCGTGACCAATGCCTCATCCTGTTTTTGCGAGCGCTATAGGTTGGGTTGAAGTAAGCTCGAATCATCTAGTGCGATCGACCCAACCAAAACCAGAATCAGTTATAATAGATTTGGGAACAAAAAATTTTGTTTAGCATCCAAAATTTTTATTGTTAAGACAAAACGGTAAATTTTTTCAATTCTAATCCAAAATCTATCATTCATTCATTATTTATTAGTTTGGGCAAGTGTTCAACAAAACAGTTCACTACCTCAATCAAAACTTGTATGCGTGAATTCAGCTCGGCATCTCATCAGAAATCAAAAAGAGAATGACAATTGCAACGCAAGAAAAACTCCAATACAATTGGAAGCACGTTATTAGTTTAGCAGGACTTCATATCGGCGCTTTGTTCGCACTGCTACCCAGTAACTTCAATTGGACAGCAGTTGGTTTAACAGTATTCATGCACTGGATAACCGGCGGTCTGGGAATAACTCTCGGATGGCATCGAATGCTCACCCACCGCAGTTTTCAGACACCAAAATTCGTAGAATACTTTCTAGCATTTTGCGGAGCCCTTGCCTGTCAAGGAGGAATAATTGATTGGGTTGGGCTGCACCGATTGCACCACACCAACTCTGACCAAAATGCGCTCGACCCTCACAATGCCCAAAAGGGTTTTTGGTGGAGTCACATCGGCTGGATGCTATATAAAGGTCCAGCTCACGCTGAAATTTCTCGCTGCACAAAAGACATTTCAAGCGACCCGTTTTATCAATTTTTGCAAAATTACTTTCTGCCAATTCAAATCGCCTTTGGCGTCTTGCTTTACTTAGCAGCAGGCTGGCCTTTTGTAGTTTGGGTAATTTTTGTCCGCTTAGTTGCGGTATATCATTGCACTTGGTTTGTTAACAGCGCCACTCACAAATTTGGCTATCGCACTTACGAAACGGAAGATAGTTCCACTAACTGTTGGTGGGTTGCGGTTTTGACTTACGGCGAAGGCTGGCACAACAACCACCACGCTTTTCAATACTCTGCGCGTCACGGTATGAAATGGTGGGAAATTGACTTCACTTGGATGACAATTCAAGTTTTGGAAGCACTAGGTTTGGCTACTAAAGTGAAATTACCAGCCAAGTAGCAGCATGGGGCATGGGGCATGGGGCATAGGGCATGGGGCATAGGGCATGGGGCATTGGTAACAACTCACAAATAACCAACTGTCAACTGCCAACTGTCAACTGCCCACTGCCTAATGAGCCCGTTTTTGCTCGCCCCGGCCACGCAAATATTCCGCTAAAAAGGCCAATCCTCCCGAACCTACTATCAAGAGCACGCTCAAAGCATTAATATCCGGTTTTACTCCAGTCCGAATCCGGCTAAAAATTTCCATCGGCAGAGTTGTAGTCCCGCTACCTGCGGTAAAACTCGCAATCAAAAAATCGTCCATGCTGAGGACAAAAGACAACAGACAACCTGAAACAATTCCGGGTATTAATTGAGGGAGCAAAACCTGAATAAAAGCTTCAACAGGCGTTGCACCCAAATCCAAGGCAGCCTCTTCTAAATACGGGTTTAAATCGGCCAATCTAGTAGAAACAGCTAGGGCGATGTAAGCCAGACAAAACACAATGTGAGCGGCGACAATTGTCCACAAACTCAGAGGAATAGCCAGCGCCGCTAAAAATACCAGAGTAGCAACTGCGGTCGCAATATCTGGAATAATAATCGGCAAGTAGGAGACTCCCTGATATAAACTCTTGCCAGGAAAGCGGTAGCGGGCTAAACCAACGGCCATCAAAGTGCCAAGTACGGCCGAGATTGCAACTGCACAAACAGCAACTGTTAAACTGTTTCTCAGGGCAACTAAAATCCGCGTATCGCTAAATAATTTAACGTACCAATCTAAAGTAAATCCTTCCCAGCCGGCGCTAAAACGCGATTTGTTAAAGCTGTAAAATGTGAGTACCAGGATGGGCAGGTACATATAAAAAAACATCACAACGGCAAATATCACCTGCCAAGAAATCTTAAATTTAGGTTTTAAGTACATATCGGCTTGTATTTCCTCCTGTGGATTTTCGGCTGTCTTTTCCATTTCTCGGTAATCGGTAATTGGTAATTGTTAATTCGTTAGGATTGTTTTCTTCCTTCTTCCATCGGACTGACATCCGTCACATCCGTTACATCCGTTATATAATCCGTTGCCGAACTTCCTTCTTCCTTAAACATCCTAAACTGCATTACGATCGCCATATTTGAGTAAAAGGGCAATTCCGATACTCACTGCAAAGATTAATACCATACTCAGAGCCGAACCCAGCCCCCAATTTTGAGTCGCCCCCAAAAATTGATTGTAAATCAAACGAGCTGCGGTCATACTCGAAGCTCCACCGAGCAACTCTGGATCGACAAAATCGCCCAAACTGCTAATAAATACTAGCAAAGAACCCGCAGCAATTCCCGGCATGGTCTGAGGTACTGTCACTTTCCAGAAAGTTTCCACTGGATTCGCACCCAAATCCTGAGATGCTTCTAGCAACCTGCGGTCTAACTTTTCCAAAGAAGCGTAGAGAATGGTCACTATATAAGGCAAATAACTGTAAGCCATGCCGATTAAAACTGCGGAACTTTGATTAAGCAATTCCAGAGGAGGAATGCCTACAAGTGCCAGCAGCGAGTTGAGAACCCCCGTAGGACGCAGAATTGTAATCCAAGCATACGATCGCAACAGCGAAGAAGTCCACAGCGGCAACACAAACCCTAACAAAGTTAAATTCCGCCACTTTTTCGAGACATTGAGGGCGATCCAGTAAGCGACGGGAAATCCCAGCAGCAAACACAGAATAGTAGTCCCCGTTGCAAAATAGAGCGATCGACCCATCACCTGTAAATTCAGCGGCTCAAACACTCGCAGGTAATTGCCGATTCCCGAAGGATTCACCAAATCTCCTGGCTTAATATTCGGCACCAAACTAAGCTGAAAAATCACCAGGGTTGGTATGACTAATAATAAAAGCAGCAACAAGCCAGAAGGGCCGAGCAATGCCAATGGCCCCGCCCAAGCAGACCAGGGGGAAACAGTTTCAGCCTTCAATGGAGAATTGGGAGGAATAGGAGGGGGAGTTCTAGTTGAAACAGCCATAGATCAATTTTTTTGAGTTTTTAACCGCTGATGAACGCGGATTAACGCGGATATAATACGGATAGAGAGGGCGATATGCTGTGCGGGGGCGAGTTTATGTAAATATTGGGTTTATAATTAGAGATATCCTGTAAAACCCGCCCTTGGTTTGATGATTAGCCGCTGGTTAATTGAGTCCAATAGCGATCGTACACTTCCATAAATTTCCCTACCGGAGCCACACCTTCGCACTTTTTCAAAATATCTTCCGAAGGGAAAAGAATCTCGTTTTCGCGGACTTCCGGCGTCAACAAACTAAAAGCATCTTCCGAAGGAGTTGAAAAACTGAGCCGTTCTACTAAAGAAGCAGCGACATCGGCTTGCAGCAAAAAGTTAATCCATTTATAAGCTGCTTCGGGATTGGGAGCACCTTGAGGAATTACTAAAGTGTCAGTCCACAGAGAAGAACCACTTTTGGGGACGACATACTTCAATTTATCGTTATCTGCAATTACTTCATTAGCATCAGAAGAATAACACATAGCTACTTTCAAATCCCCCGTCAGCATTTGAGGCCGCCAAGCATCAGTAGTAAAAGATGCGATCGCCGGTTTGAGTTCCACCAACTTTTCGTAAGCTTGTTTCACTTGGTCTTGGTTCGTAGAATTCAGAGAATAGCCCAGCATCCGCAACGCAGCGCCCATGACTTCTCGAACATCACTCGCCAGCGTCATTCGCTTTGCTAACTCCTGTTTGTGCTGCCACAAATAGTCCCAATCTTCTGGCTCTTCTTTGAGTTGTTCGCTGTTGTAAATTAAGCCTGTGGTTCCCCAACTCAAAGGCACGCTGTAGCGGTTTCCTGGGTCATAAACAGGGTTTTGGAACTGTTTTTTGAGCCGATCGAGCCCGCCCAAAACCGAGTGGTCTAATGGGCTCAACAGCCCGAGTTCCGTCATTTGAACCACCATGTAGTCAGATGGGTAAATTATGCTGTAGGCGAGGGCACCACCAGCTTGAACTCTCGCCAGCATCTCTTCGTTGGAGCTAAACACGTCGGCCACTACGCGAATGCCGGTTTTTTCGGCAAAGCGATCAAGCAAAGCGTTATCGGTATAGCCTGCCCAAGTATAGATGAAAAGTTGGTCGGCAGCACCTTTGACAGGAGGAGCGGATTGTACGTCTGCAAGTCGCCAGCCGCAACTCGAAACAGCTAACCCGGAAATTGTCGCCGCCGAATTTTTTAGGAACTGACGGCGTGTAGAATTAGCCGGGGAAATCCTGGAAATTGGTAAGTTAGTCGGAGGCACAGTTCGATTTTAGATTTTAGATTTTAGATTTTAGATTTTAGATTTGGAGATTGAAGATTGGGGAATTGGTAATTGGGAATTTGTAATCGGGAATTGGGAATAGTCCTATGTTATTTGTTAGGAAAACCAACCACCAACTAATAACCAATGACTAATGACTAATACCAACTACCAACTGCCAACTGACTAATTCCGATCGGTCAAAGCGAGACAATCAGTAGTTCCCCAATAAGCGTAAATCGGCGTGTGCGGATCTGGGAAAGACCCGCCGGTATTTGGCTGGCGCACAGTAATTTTATCGCCCGACGCCAACTCAACCACGTAATGAACGTGCGTGCCCATGTACATAGTATTTTTGAGCCGCCCTTCAAAACAGTTGACCGACACTTCCGGCTGGTAGAGATTCAAATATACTTTTTCCGGCCGAACGCTTACTACAACAGAGTCGCCTGTGACACCATTCCACATATCCGACTGCTGAACGACTATTTTCAGATTGGCTGATGTGCGAACTGTGATAGTCGATCGGTCGATCGATTCTACCGTACCAGCAAACAAATTCGTATCGCCAATAAAATCGGCCACAAAAGCCGTCTGCGGACACTCATAAATTTCTTCAGGAGAGCCAATTTGCTCAATCCTCCCCTCGTGCATCACCGCAATTCGGTCAGACAGACTCATCGCCTCTTCTTGGTCGTGAGTCACCATCACAAAAGTCAAACCCAATTCTTGATGCAAATTCGACAGTTCCAACTGCATCTGCTTCCGCAACTTCAAATCCAGGGCACCCAGAGGTTCGTCCAGCAGCAAAACCGCCGGTCTATTTACCAGAGCTCTCGCCAAAGCCACCCGCTGCTGCTGGCCGCCCGACATTTGACCGGGAAACCTGTTGGCGAAAGATTCCATTTTCACCAATTGCAAAACTTCCCGTACCCGTTCTTCAATTTCTGCTTTACCCAGCTTTTTGATCCGCAATCCAAAAGCGATATTGTCCCAGACATTCATGTGTCCGAACAAAGCATAGCTTTGAAACACAGTATTTACCGGACGGCGGTAAGCTGGAGTGTTGGTCATCGACTGGCCACGAATCATCAATTCGCCCGCCGAGGGAGTCTCGAACCCAGCGATTAAGCGCAGGGTCGTAGTCTTGCCGCAGCCACTCGGCCCGAGGATGCTAAAAAATTCTCCTTGGCGGATGTTGAGGTCTACTCCGCGGACTGCGGTTTCGCCATTAAATACCTTAAATACCTTGCGGAGTTCAACGTCAAGCGCTGTATCCGTTGCTGTCGTACCTTGGTTGAGTGCTGTCTGAAACATATTCGCCCTTTCCTGGGGGTAATGCACGCCACTTAAATACAGTTTAAGTTTAGACTTTTCTGTATTTTAGGTGAGGAATGTTGGATGTAACAGGTTTTGGGATTTGTTCTTTAAATTCTATCCCAGAGTGCACCATTGTCAGCAACAGGCTTCCGGGCCTGTTTCAGAAGAAAATTCACTCTTTGTGAAACAGGCATCTTGCCTGTTCATAAAAGGCTTATTGAGAATGGTGCAACATCTCAGATCAACTGGGCATCTATTTATTCTCTGGACTTGGCGTGGGAGAGGGTTTTTGCGGTTTCTCTGTTTTGGGTTCTTCTGCTTTTTTCCACTCTGACAAAGGTCGCTGGACGGCATTTTTAAAGTCAAAAGGCACTAGCAGCACGGGCAAATTTTGGGCGGAATTTTGAGGGGGCGCTTCCGGCGGATTGGCTTGAGCGTACAAGAAGCGGCCGCTAAAGTCTGTTTTGCCTAAAACTAGGCGGTGAGTTTCCTGGTTGTCCAGTTTTACTGTGACTGTAGCTTGGGGTTGGTCGAGACCGAATTCTGGCAGTTGAGCAGCAGTAGTATTAATCGTGCGATCGCTCTTTCCTGTTGCCAGCCTGTCTAGCAAAAAATCCACCGATGCCTGACTCGCCTGTGCTTGCACTGGCAATTTCATTTCCCAGCTAGACTTGCCTCCTTTTGTAGCATAAACTCGCTCAAAAGTCAATATTTTTTCGGGAGTTTTGACTGTAAAGAATTGTATGCGATCGGAGTTAAAAGCAAAAATTTTCTGTTTTTCTTCCTTAGCTGCTTCCTGTTTCGGAGATACTTGCATCTCGAATAAAGCAACCAGCCCAGTCATGCTCAACGCGACGGCTATCAATACTAATGTATTTTTCTGCAATTTCATAATAACTGAGAATTGGGCATTGGGCATTGGGCATTGGGCATTGTTGACTGTTGACTGTTGATTAATGTTATTGGTTATTTGTTATTAGCCACAGCAAAGGATTAACAAATGACCAGTGACAACAGTCAACTGACAACAGTCAACTGACAACTGCCAACTGACAACAGTCAACAGTCAACTAACTTATCTTCTCTTCCACCAGATAGCGCCGCCAATTCCCAGTCCGAGTAAAGGCCACATTAGCCAAGCTAACACCAGCAATCCTACTTGGAGGGCAGTCATGTTAATGCGGCGGTTAGTAGCTTTTTTCGGACTGATAGAAAAGCTTTGCTGGTCTGGTTTACTCAACCAACTGACTGAATTGAGAAACACGTCGCTATTGAGTTGTTGGTCAAACCAACCGTTAGTCACAAATTGAGATGTGCCAATTACTACCATTCGCGATGTTTTTCTAGGAGTTGAAGGCGCGGAAGGAGTTGCGGTTGGACTGGGAGATGCTGTGGGGGATGCTGCGGGTGTTGGTGTTGGCGAACTTTCTGCCGGTTCTGTGGGAGATGCTGTGGGAGATGCTGCCGGTGTTGGCGAAGTCGTCGGTAATGCTGGAGGCGTTGCTTCTTGCGAGACAATCACCGAATAGCTGATGGGGGAAGCTGTTGGCGAAGTTGTCGGTGATGGTGAATCTATCGGTGATGGTAAATCTGTCGGCGATGGCGAAGTTGTCGGTGAGGGTGAATCTGTCGGTGATGGCGAAGTTGTCGGCGATGGCGAGTCGGTCGGCGATGGGGAAGTTGTTGGCGATGGGGAAGTTGTCGGTGATGGGGAAGTTGTCGGTGATGGGGAAGTTGTCGGCGATGGTGAAGTTGTCGGCGATGGCGAGTCGGTCGGCGATAGTGAATCTGTCGGCGATGCTTGGGGTGAAGGCGATGGCGTTGCCGGTGATGCTTGGGGTGAAGGCGAGGGCGAAGTTGGTGTTGGTGAAGGTGAGGGCTTTAAGGGAGTGCTGTCAGTGGACGATCGAACTAAAGCTACACCTAATAATAGCGGGCCTTGTTGATCGGTCTTCTGATCAAACTCCAATTTCTTAGTCGTCAAATCGCTTTCCGCCCAACTTTCCTGACTCGTCCAAATCAGTGGTTTTTCCTCTATCCCTTGTACTGGCGAGGTTTCCAAAGCACGCGCAAATGGATAAAATGAAATACCGTTGCCAAAACTTTGAGTAATCGGATGTTCGCCGTAGCGCCTGACTGTGGGAACCGTGGGGCCCAGGCCAAATCTTTGACCAGTGCCCGAAGCATCAATGGCCAAACGGGCGTCTAGTTTGACGCCCCATTCTTGCAGCAATTTGTCCAATCCCGTATCAATTGCCGGGTCTACCATTAACAATAAACTGCCGCCGCGATCGAGATAAGCTCTTAGTGCTTTAATTTCTGTATCGGAAAACGGTTTGTCCTGCCCCGGAATGATTAAAGCATCTGCATCTTCTGGAACTTCTTTGCGTTCGGTCAAATTCAGCGTTTGGGCGTTGTAGTATTTATCTTTCAAAGCTTTTTCAGCTTGCTGAATTCCGCCTTGACCTTCCTTTATCGGGCGGGCTCCTTTGCCTTGCAAAAAGTAAACTGTAGCAACGCGAGTGCTCAGGATTTCTTCTAAGGCATTGGTCAGTTTGATCTCTGAAAGACCTTGATTTGGGTCGCTACCAAAAGCAGTGCCACCTTTTTGCAGAACTTGTTTTTTGTCGCCGGATTGCAGGTAAACTTCTCCGATGCTGGTAATGCTAAATTCTCGCGCTTTTCCAGGTTGGGCCTGCGGGTCAACAAACTCAAATTGGAATTTTTCGCCTCCCTCGCGTTTGTAGCTTTGCAGCAATTCTTTAATTTGGGGGTTTTGGATGGGGTCAAATACCCAAACTTTGACTGTTTGTTGCAAATTGCGCAGTATTTGTTGAGTCTGCGGGGCCAGGGTAAATTGTTGGCTTTCGGTTAAGTCGATGCGGACGGGATAGCGAACGGCTATGAAGTTAATTACTCCGAGAATCACAAAGACGGCGAGGGTGGCAATCAGCGCGTTGGTGCTGGCTTGAGTGGAACGCTGCCCCCAAAAGCTTTGTTCGTAACTCAAATATAGCAGCCAAAGTGCGATCGTCACTGCTCCGGCAATAACTAAACCGACTGTCAGGGGGTCCCATACTCCAGATACAAGTGCTGCTGTTACCCCCGCTGCGATGAGGAGGGGGCCCAGCAAAAAAACATATTTCCAATTTGTTTTGCTAATTTTCATAACGTAAATAATTGAGGGGAAAATTTCCGGGTCGAGGATGTTATTCTATATCGCATTAGCCTGCAACCATGCTGTTAAATCTGACGGCTTGTTGAAATCCAGCACGGCATCTCCTAGTTCTTCTAATTGTTCTACGCCTAATTGACGGATGCAGTTTTCGGTTTCCGGTTGTATTGTGCCTAAACGCCGCACTAGCTGACGCAATATTAACGAGAGTTGAGCGGTTTTTGTCACCTGTTCTCTTGCTATCTCTATGGCAATCTGCTGGTCTTCTATCCACAGTTCTTGCTGGTGCAATTCATTTAATTCTTCCTGAGTGAAGTTTTCCTTGCTGGCAATTCTAAAAGCTTTCTGAATTTCGGGAACGGCACTGAGTGTTTCTGGTACTGTCTCCAGAGTGCTGGTATTTTCGAGAAAGTAAATCCATTGCTCTGCGGTTGTTTCTAATTCTGCTAATTCCTTGTTAAATTTTGGCAGTTCGATAAATACTAATTCTATTGCAGTATCTGGACACTCAAACTGTTGCTCTTTTTCTTGAAAAACAAACCGTGACATAAATTCCGGCTGATTTTCAAACATTTCAAAGTCGGCAATTTTCAAGGAAATTACTGTTTTTAGTCTTTCGTAACGTTCTTTGCCTGTTAATTGTTGGCTGTAGCTTTTGGCAGCGTTGTACAAAACTCTGTTCCCAAAAGAAGGCACGTTTATCAGTTGAAGTTCAACTAGGGCGATTCTGCCGCCGTTAATTGTGGCTTTGACATCTAGGTGTGTGTCTTGGGTAGCTAGAGTTTGAGGTTCTGGTTGGGAGTCGATTATTTCTAAGTCTTCGATGACCGGCTGTGCTTCATAAAGGATGGCGTTTAAAAAATTAATCAGGATGTCTTTGCTGTCGCTGGAACCGAATATTTTTTTGAACGCAAAGTCGATTTTTGGATTGATAAATCTCATTATTTCAAGAAATTAGTGGAATAACTAACATTAATTGGGGATGGGAATGGGGAATTGGGCATTGGGAATTGGGCATTGGGAATTGGGAATTGGTGGTGTTTCCTTTAATGTGCAACTATCCAAATCTCCTACTTTCCCACTCTTTCCTCTTTATTCCCCGAAGCCTTCCCTGATGTTTTTAAGAACGCTGATATCGCAGCGCATCGATGGATTGGGCGGTCAGAAATACTCCTAAAATGATGTAACTGGCAAACATAATTAAACTGCTGGTATCGAAAACTCCCTTGACAAGATTGGTGTAATTTGTTAGGAGCGACAAATGTCCTAATGCTGTGCCGAAGGGGCCACCGATACTGACGGCGACTGCATCGAGCACCCACAGAAATAATACTAGAGTGAAGGTGAGGATGGCGGATAAAATTGTGCTATCGGTGAGGGAGGAAATAAACATTCCGAGCGACAATACTCCTGCTGCTAGTAATATTAAGCCGCCGTGTCCTAGCAGAAGAACTCCGGGGGGTACGGGCGGGGTTGAGGAACTGAGGGCGATCGCCTCGCAGAACAGCAGGGGCAGCAACATTGTGGTATAAAATGTTAAAACTCCCAGGAGTTTGCCGGTAGCAACTGCCCAGTTTGTTAAGGGCGATGTGGCTAATAGTTCTAAGGTGCCGCGTTTGCGTTCTTCTGCGTAAAGTCCCATTGAGAGTGCGGGTAGTACGAACAACGAAAGGGAACCCATGATTCGCAGGAATAGTTGTAGGAATTCGTAGGCTACGTCGATGGGAGGTTCGGTAATTCCCATTTGGTCTCGCTGGCCGATTTGGGGAATTAACCCGTCGGGGGCGAGGAGGATAGCTATTAAAAAGTAGCCGGTGATTAGCCAAAAGACTGCTGCGATGGCATAGGCTAATGGCGAGGCAAAATAGCTTTGTAGTTCTTTGCGGTAAATTGCGATAATATTACTAAGCATTACTAACCTTTAGGAATTGGAAATGGGTAATTGGCCATTGGTAATTGGTTCATTCTGAGTCGCCTGCAGGTGGTGTTTCGCTGCCGTCGCTATCCTGTTGCTTTCTTTCTATTTGTCGCTTTCTAGTAATAGCTGGCTGTTCTGGTCGAGAATCGCTAGTTGGTTGTGGCTTTTTTTTAAGTGGCCGTTTTTTTACAACTGCTTCAGATTCTGGTTGAGAACGTTCGATCGACTTTGGTGTATCTAAAATCGGTTCGGATTCTGGTTGAGAACGTTCGATCGACTTTGGCGCATCTAAAATCGGTTCGGGTTCTGGTTGAGAAGGTTGGTTCGACTTTGGTGTTTCTGAAACTTCGAGATTTTCGAGAACCAGTTCTGGTTGAGAAGGTTGGTTCGACTTTGGTGTTTCTGAAACTTCGAGATTTTCGAGAACCAGTTCTGGTTGAGAA
>NZ_JAUBRB010000043.1:41670-41952 GCF_036701585.1 Microcoleus sp. POL10_C6
TGGTGTTTCTAAAACTTCGAGATTTTCGAGAACCGGTTCTGGTTGAGAAGGTTGGTTCGACTTTGGTGTTTCTAAAACTTCGAGATTTTCGAGAACCGGTTCTGGTTGAGAAGGTTGGTTCGACTTTGGTGTTTCTAAAATCGGTTCGGATTCTGGTTGAGAAGGCTCGATCGACTCTACTGTTTCTACAATAAGTAGATTTTCGACTATCGGTTCTGGTTGAGGATGTTCTAGCGACTCTACTGTTTCTACAATGAGTAGATTTTCGACTATCGGTTCTGG
>NZ_JAUBRB010000043.1:42052-59817 GCF_036701585.1 Microcoleus sp. POL10_C6
TTGAGGATGTTCTAGCGACTCTACCGTTTCTGAAACTTCTAGATTTTCGACTATCGGTTCTGGTTGAGGATGTTCTAGCGACTCTACCGTTTCTGAAACTTCTAGATTTTCGACTATCGGTTCTGGTTGAGGATGTTCTATCAACTCTTGTCTTTCTACAGTTTCCAAAAAATCGGCCACTGGTTGCATTTCAGGTTCTAAATCGCTTATTTCCTCTGCTGTTTCTGTAATTGGTTCGGATTCTGGTTGAGAATAGTTGATCGACTCTACGGTTTCTACAACTTGCAGATTTTCGACTATCGGTTCTGGTTGAGAATAGTCGATCGACTCTACGGTTTGTGAAACTTCTAGATTTTCGAGTATCGGTTCTGTTTCATGATGCTCGATCAACTCTTGCCTTTCGACAACTGGTTCAGATTCTGACTGAGGATGCTCGATCGACTCTACTGTTTCTACAACTTGCAGATTTTCGACTATCGGTTCTGGTTGAGAATGCTTGATCGACTCTACGGTTTCTACAACTGGTTCGGATTCTGGTGGAGAAGGTTCGATCGGGAGTCTCTCACTTTTGTAAAAAACATTTTTTACAAAAGTGAGCATCCTGCTTGCTTGTTTAGATATCTGTAGCGAGTAAGATGATCTGGTTCCTGTGACACCCAAACTGAGATGCTTCCCTTTTATCGGCTGTACGGTTTCTACAACTGGTTCGGATTCTGGTTGAGAATAGTTGATCGACTCTACGGTTTCTGAAACAACGGGCAGATTTTCGACTATCGGTTCTGGTTGAGGATGCTCGATCGACTCTACTGTTTCTGAAACAACGGGCAGATTTTCGACTATCGGTTGCGATTCGGATTGATGAGAATCCGCGATCAAGTCTTGAGTTTCTGCCGCTTCTTGCAGATTTTGATCGACCTCCGGTTCGCTATGAACCAGATTTTCTTCCGGTTTCTTTTCAGCCGCTGTCAGCCTTAAAAACACATCTTCCAGAGTAGCGCGAGAGCGACGCATTTCGCACAGTCCAAATCCAGAGGCGACGATAGCTGTAGCAATTTCTCGTCCGGGTTCTATGTCGGATTCGCACAATGCCCGCAGGCGGTAGCGACCCACTAAAAATTGATTGCTTGGAATCAATTCCACCGATCGAACTCCCCGCAAGTTTTCCAAAGAAGGCAACAGCAGACTGTTTACCAAATCCCCCTCGCCTTCAACTTCGAGTTCGTAGCCCTCTCCGGCGGCCAACTCTCCCATCAAATTTTCGGGACTACCCGCGGCGACGATTTTTCCGCGATTGATGATGGTGACGCGGTTGCAAGTCATGCTGACTTCCGGCAGAATGTGCGTGGAAAGGATGATTGTGTGCTGGCCGCCAAGACTTTTGATTAAATTGCGGACTTCGATGATTTGTCGGGGGTCGAGGCCGACGGTTGGTTCGTCTAAGATAATGACCGGTGGGTCGTGGACGATCGCCTGCGCGATACCGACACGCTGACGAAATCCTTTAGAAAGCTTGCGGATTAAAACTTTGCGTTTATCAACCAGGCCGCAGCGTTCGATCGCGGACGTAACTCGTCGCGCGCGATCGCCCGCAGGTACTTGCTTAATCCTGGCCACAAAAAACAGAAACCCTTCCACAGTCATTTCTGGATAAAGCGGCGGGTTTTCCGGCAGATAGCCGATGCGCTGTCTGACGGCCATCGAGTTTTCGTGAACATCCATGCCGGCGATGCGGGCCGTACCACTGGATGCCGGCAAATATCCCGACAAAATCCGCATCGTTGTGGTTTTTCCCGCGCCGTTTGGTCCCAAAAAACCGAGAATTTCTCCTGATTCGACCGAAAAAGACACGTCCGCGATCGCTGCGGTCGAACCGTAAGTTTTGCTTAAGTGTTCTACTTCAATCATTTGTCAGAAGTCACGCAATTTTAGATTTTAGATTTTAGATTTACTTTGCCAACCACAGGCGGGACGCCTGTTCCACGAAGTGGAGAGTCCCGCCCGGTCGGCGGGTCGATCGAAATTTATGGCGAAATTTTTAATTTGATTTTGTCTTCCAGTGTAGTCTGGCAAGAACTAAATCTATCATAAGTGTCGATCGTACTGGGAAACTGGCGGCGAGTTTTGGGGTGCTGTTGTCTCGCTTCGGCTAAGGTTGAGACTGCTTTGGGTTGTTTGAGGATTTTAGTCGCTCGCTAAAAATTCAATCAGGGGTTGACAAAATGACAAACATCTAGTTTTAGACTTATCCAAATAATTCAACAAGTGCGCTCGCATTCAAAATTAAGCTAAATATAAAGGGAATTCTTTAGAGACTTGAAGGTAGTGATATAATTATTTTCAAGCACACACAAAAATGTTATTTAATTATTTCCAAAATCTATATTACTCAGTAAGCAACTTGAAAGATTGAAATTATGGTTTCGACTCAACCTCCCGGCACACCTATTCAACTCATAGGAACTAAGCTATACTTCAGCAAAAAAACAGTGAGATTAGGGAATGCTGTGTATTTAATTCGCAACATTACCGGATTTAGAGTTACTGAAGCTAATAGAAAAAAGGGAATAAAAAACAAAAAGATAGTACCCTTTGAGTTTATAGTTTTTATGTGTGTATTGGGATTGTTTCTTGTTATAAGAGAGGTCGAAATAGCATGGGGCATAGGAATAATTATACTGATTATACTGGCTCTAATCTTTAATGAACTTGGACCCAAAACTTATGAAATCATTATAAGAGAATATGTGCTTGAAGTATCTTTTACTTCGGGAGACAAAGCAAACATTTTTCTCATCAATGAAAAAAATGTCGCCAGCGATGAAAATTTTTTGGATGAAGTAGTTTCAACATTATATAAAGTTTTAGATAGTAATGACGAAAGAACTTATGTAGTTAACATCGAAGATAAATCTATCACTATTCTTGACCAAAGTGGCTCCTCAATAGGTGTTGGCTATTCAGAGAGTATTAGTGTGCGGGAAATAGGTGGTACAATAAATAATAGGCAACAATAGTTAGTGATTACTAGGGAGATAGTATGTCAGAACCCAAAATAGATCAAAGTCAAGCGTCAATAGGTGTTGGATTCAGCACAAACGTTAATGCTCAGCAAATAGGTGGAACTATTCACAATAACTCACCTGAAAAAAGGCAAAACTTAGCTGAGGCAGCAGCAGAAATTAAGAAACTTTTAGAGCAACTAGCGCAAGATTATCCAACGGAAACTCTCACTCAAAAAGCCGCTGTAGCAGAAGAAGCTCTTCAAATAATAGAAAGTAACCCTACTTTTAAACAGCGACTACTTAGTGCAATGGAAGGGATGGCTGTTGAAGCAGTGATTCAATTGATCGATCATCCAGTCGCCAATATTATGCGTGAAGGAATAGAACGTTTTAGAGAACCAACTTAATCGCGTTATTAAAATAGCGATCGCTCATATATTCCCGACGTATAATAGCGATCGCTGCACATTCGCTCGCCCTCTTAATTCCCCCGTTTCCAAATCTTAATTTCCCCCAACCAACCCGCACTAACAATAGTCTTACCGTCGCTGCTAATCGCCACAGCGCTAACGTAGCCAGTATGACCGCTCAAATTACCTCTCAAATCGCCCGATCGCACATCCCAAAGTCTCACACTCTTATCCCAACTCCCACTAACCAAAGTAGTACCATCCCGACTGAATGCCACCGACCAAACTCCGTCGGTATGCCCGCTTAAACGCCGAATTAACTGCCCGTTTCCGGCATTCCACAACCCAACAGTGCCATTGCTGTTTCCCGCCGCTAAACTCTTGCCGTCGGGAGTAAAAGCTAGCGACAAAACAGCCAAGTTTTTGCCACTAATCGTGCGAATTGCTTGACCTGTAGCTAAATTCCACAACCTAATTGAACCGTCTTTGCTGCCACTCGCTAAAGTTTTGCTATCGGGACTAATTGCAACAGCATTCACCAACCCAGAATGCCCGGTCAAAGTCCGCAGCAACTCTCCTGTTTTCGGGTTCCAAATCTTAATCGTTTTGTCCCAACTGCCACTGGCTACAAATTGACCGTCAGGACTAACGGCAACGCTCGAAACTGCATTGGAATGCCCGCTTAAAGTGCGTACAACCGCGCCAGTTTCTAAATTCCAAATTTTCACGGTTTTGTCGTCGCTGCCGCTAGCTAACACCTTGCCATCCGCACCCGCGGCCAATGCGTTTACTGCTTCCGTGTGACCTTGCAGGGTAGTTTTTAATTGCCCGCTGGGAAAATTCCAAACTGAGATTGTGCCGTTGCTATTTCCTGTAGTAAAATAAGCTGAAGCTAGGGCAAGGGAACTGACAACTTCCGAAGGCCCTTTGAGGGTATTTGTAGCAGCAAAGGCGATCGCACTTGCGGGCGTGCGGGGCGCATTATTCGCCGGAGTTTTGGGGTTTCCGGCAGTAGGAGATTGGGGAACTACTGGCAGGGAAATAGTCGATCGCCATTTCATGAAAGTATTGATTTCTATCCCCGCGGCCACGATTTTATCAGAGTTATCCTCTAACCTGACAATGCCGTTAATTGCGACAACTCGCCCCGCGTCATCGAGCACCGGGCCCCCACTCATGCCGGCTCTCACTAAGTTGTTGTAGACCAAAGTATAGCCGTTCCAGGGAGTTTGGCGGCCGGTAAGCTGACCTTCCGTGGCGATGAAAATCGGTTGTCTCAGAGAACCGCCGGATATCGGCCAGCCGGCGACATAAGCCTTGTTTCCCTTAGTTGCTGGGGAATTGGCTAATTGAGCCAGGGGGTAGCTTTGAGTGCTGCTGAAAGGTACGATCGCCAAATCGGCACCGGGCATTCGCCGCACGAGGCTGTATGATACAGAGTGAGCTTTGCCGTCGGGAGTTACAACCTCGTAATCCCCAGCTTTATCGACAACGTGCCAGTTTGTGAGAATATAGTATGTGCTGCCTTGTTTCTCTAAAATTACTCCTGAACCGCCTTTTGGCCCCTGGATGCGAACAGTAATTTGTTGGGCAACAGTTTTAACTTTGTCGGCGGTTAATGCGAGGGCAATTTGAGGTGAGGTGAGTGGGATGAGGGCGATCGAACTCAGGGCGATCGTAGCACTCAAAATAGCCGGAATTGTTCTGCTGTAATTCATTTTTGTGTCAATTTAACATACCCACATATCAACTGACGGAAAAGTTATCCGGTTTGTGGCATATTTACCGTTGACAACGCTAAAACGCCTGCGCGACGATATCGAACTTTCGACATTCGCACAAGCCTCACAATATTTGACACAGCCCTCTTGCTAGCAGAAAAATTTAGAATCGGGAACCGCACCTAGCCTCAACAATAGCAACTGGCTGATCTCTATTCTTTTCTCGGCAAAGGATACTTTGAGCCGAACGCTGGTCGGAAAAAGACCCATTAGCCATCCAGCCGAGGGGTGCGCCCGCGATCGCGCCGACTGCAAAACCAGTGATGAGGCTCCAAACAAGATGCTTTCTGGCGATCGGGTTTTCTTGCATAAAAATTTATCCTAAACATTTACCCTTACCAGAAATACCACAAATAAAATTTACTTTCTTCCTCCTATTTACTTATTTCCTAAGTAGTAACCCACCCTAAGTAAGGTGCGGATTGGGCACCTTACTTAGTATGTATGATGCCCAATTTTATGCCAAATCAAACAGCAAAAATTCAGAATCTGCCGTAGCTTCAATCACCACCGCAGACTCACCGCTAACCGCCGCAGCGTCGCCCTTTTCCAAAGTCAAACCGTTGAGCAAAACCGAGCCGCGAGCAACTTGCACCCAAGCATGGCGATTCGGCTGCAAAGCATGAGAAACCTGCGAGTCTTTATCCAAAACAGCCGCATATAAATCCACATCTTGATGCACTTTCACAGCACCATCTCTCGCATCTCGTGCCGCCACTAAGCGCAGTTTTCCCTGCCTTTCTGCTAGGGGAAACTCCCGCTGTTCGTAACTCGGCTGCAAGCCTTTTGTATCGGGTAACAGCCAGATTTGCAGCAAGTGAACTGGGTCTGTTTGCGAGTTATTGAACTCGCTGTGCTGGATACCCGTACCTGCACTCATCCGCTGTACTTCACCGGGTTTAATCACTGCACCAGTACCCAAACTGTCCTTGTGTTCTAATGCTCCTTCTAATACATAAGTAATGATTTCCATGTCGCTGTGCCCGTGAGTGCCGAAACCTCTGCCGGGGCTAACGACATCCTCATTAATTACGCGCAAAGAGCGAAAATTCATATAATTTGGATCGTAATAGCCGGCAAAAGAAAATGTGTGGTAACTGTCCAGCCAACCGTGATTAGCGTGTCCTCTTGCTTCACTTTTTCTAACGGTAATCATTTGCTGAATCCTCAGTGAAATTTATCGGGTGTTTCTTTGATGTTTTTATTTTAAGCCGAGTCAAGCTATTATGGATAGTACGCACTTAAAAGTGCGGTACTTACCAAAAAGATACTATGCAAGTCCAAGAAGCAAAGGTCGATCGAGCAAATTGCCCTGTAGAACGCACTCTAGAGGTGATTGGTGGGCGCTGGAAAGTCTTGATTCTGCGGGAGTTGTTTCAAGGAGTGAAGCGCTTTAACGAGCTGCAACGAGCTGTCAACGGCATTACTCAGAAGATGCTGACGCAGCAACTGCGCGAAATGGAATCAGACGCAATTGTTCACCGGGAAATTTACCTGCAAGTGCCGCCAAAAGTTGAATATTCGCTAACGCCTTTGGGCGAAAGTCTCAAACCGATTATTAATGCCATGCACGAATGGGGAATTCAGCATATTAGCGAAGATGGAAAATGAGCGGTTTCTAGATGGTTTTTTCCGTCTTCCGACAGATTGCAAACTTTCAACCTAGTTCAACAATAATAATATGAACAACATAGAGCGTCTCGCCACCCTCAACCGTATCCGCAAACTCAGCCGCCTGATGGATACCGCCATTGGCATCCCCGGCACTAAATTTCGCATTGGTTTAGACCCCATTATCGGTTTAGTTCCCGGTGCTGGGGATATCGTAGATACCGCGTTTTCCGCCTACCTAATTTATTTAGCAACTCGATTCAACATTCCCCAAAAAACTCTAGGGAAAATGATTTACAATATCGGTCTAGAAGCCGTTGTGGGTTCAGTACCTTTAGTAGGAGATATCTTCGATGCTTTTTATAAATCAAACATGAGAAATCTGGCGCTTTTAGAAGCACACCTCGAAGAAGTTGAACCCGAACTAGCCGCAGTTGCAGAACCTATTCCTGAACCGATTAAAATGTAGGGGCTGGTTTCACAAAAAATAATTGTAAATAACCAACAATCTCTTAAACCCTTGCCCATCAAACGAGAAAGCCCGCGCCTATTTTTCGCATTTAAAATGTAGGGGCGGGTTCACAAAAAATAATTGTAAATAACCAACAATCTCTCAAACCCGCCCCCACCCAACGAGAAATCCCCGCGCCTATTTTTGCATTTAATATAAATCAAGGTTGATGTGGATTATTTGTTAGGTGGGGGCGGGTTTCTTAGATTGTTCATAGCTGGCCGGTATTATTTGTAAAACTCGCCCCGACATTTTAATCATTGATGTCGTTTAACAGCGTCCACCAAAGCAATAACATCCGCTTCCAGAGTATTAAAAGCCGTTACCAGTCTAACCGTACATTCATCCCACCGATAAAACAGAAAACCCTCAGCTAAAACCGATGTAATTACAGATTCGGGAAGTTGAATAAAAATCTCGTTTGCTTCAACCCGATGGCAAAACTTTGCTCCCTCAACTTCCGCCAAACCTTGGGCTAATTTTGCTGCCATATTATTTGCATGGGCCGCATTCTTCAGCCACAAATCATCGGTTATATACGCTTCCAACTGCGCCGATAAAAACCGCATTTTCGAGAAAAGATGCCCACTGCGTTTGCGGTAAAAAGGGAAACTCTTTGCTAACTCTTGATTAAAAAAAACCACAGCTTCCGCAGCCATCGCGCCGTTTTTTGTCGCTCCAAACGATAGAATATCCACACCAGCCCGCCAAGTGACATCCGCCGGAGAACAGCCAAGACTGGCGACAGCATTGGCAAAGCGGGCTCCATCCATGTGTAGGTGCAAATTGTGAGCGCGAATTACTTCCGAAATGTAGGAAATTTCTGCTAGATTGTAGACTGTGCCGGCTTCGGTTGCTTGAGTGATGCTGACGGCTGCGGGCTGTACGTGATGGACGACACCTGCACCAGCGCGATCAAGCTTTTTTCCTAAAGTCTCTGCCTCTATTTTACCATGATTTCCTGTTAGTGTCACTAACTTTGCACCGCCTGTAAAAAACTCCGGCGCGCCACATTCATCTAAATTAATATGAGAGTCCGCGTGACAGTAAACAGCCCCGTAAGGAGGAGTCATAACCGCAAGTGCCAGAGAATTAGCAGCAGAACCTGTTGCTACCGGAAAAACAGTCACCGATGTCTCGAACAAATCCGAAAATTTAACTTGCAAACGCTGCGTATATTCATCATCTCCGTAAGACATCACAGCACCGCAATTAGCCGCTGTAATCGCCGCCATAATTTCCGGCGAAACTTCGGTTGCATTGTCGCTACAAAAATTCATTAGAATAATTGGTAAATAGAATCTATAATATAACTCAATCCTCAGCAGTCAACACTCAAGCATTAAACCAAGAGGCAGAATTATGGCAGAATACCGCCAAATAGAATACCGCATCGGCAAAGACGGCAAAATTACCGAAACCGTCCTGAACGCCACTGGTTCGAGTTGCACTGAAACCACCGCCGAAATTGAAAAAGCCCTCGGAAAAATAGAATCTCAAGACTTGCTGCCAGAATACTACGAAGGCGAAGAAAATTTGAGCGTTGAACAAACGCAGACTTTAAAACAAGTTTAGAAGAGTTAAAGATGTTTGAGATCCTCGGTGCAACAGTTGATGTAACAACAGTGCCTGCCTTCAGCTTCGCGCTGGCTGTCGGGGGCATTTTTCTAATTTTAGTCTACCTTTATGCTGCATCTGAGGCGGGAGATGCGATCGAGTTTAAGTACGATAAAATTCTGCGGGAACGCATGAATCAGCTAGACATTCTCGATTGGCAAGACTTAGGCGAAAAAGCAGGTTTAAGTCGCTTTGGGGTGCGCTTAGTGCGGCAGGGAGACGTGGGAAAACTCACGGTAGACCAACTGAGACGGCTGGCAACAGTGCTGAATTTGAATTTTCAAGAGTTCGATCGCACTTTGAGCGCGCTGCCAATGTCGGCTACAATCACAACTGAGCCCAGCGAAATAGAAGAATTGAGGCAGCAGTGTTTCCGGCTGCGATCGGAATTGCAGCAGCAAAAAGCTCAACTAACTGCCGATTTTCGTCGCGCTACTTTTGAACAGTTGCAAACTTTGTTAACCAACTATCCCGCCGCCCGCAAAATGGCAGAAGCCAAGCCGGATATGCCCGCCAAAAATCTCTCAGCTTTGTTTACTCCCTTAGAAAATCTCTTGTCAAGTTGGGATTTTGAAATGATTGGTTCTGCGTGGGAACAAACTACTTACAATCCGCAGTTGCACCAGCCGGATGTTGAGGATATAACCGAAGGAGAATTAGTTTATATTCGGTTTGTCGGTTATCGAGAGGGAGAGCGAATTCTTACTCCTGCTAAAGTTAGTCGCACCCTTCCAGCGGGCATGAAAAATTAAATCTAAAATCTAAAATCACCATGACTACACTTGCCAATGAAAAATTAAATCTAAAATATAAAATCTAAAATCACCATGACTACAGTTGCCATTGACTTCGGCACCAGCAACACGGTTGTCTGCATTCTTAACCCGGATACGCAAACACCAGAAACTTTGAGATTGGGCGAGATGTCCCGCATTTTTAAAACGAAGAATTTGAGCGGAGATGTGCGAGAAATATCTGTAGTTCCGACTTTAGTCTTTGTGAAAAATGCCGGAGACTTGGTGTTGGGAGAAAAAGTGCGATCGCACCGTTTGGGGCAAGCCCAGCCAGACCGCTTTTTCAAAGCTTTTAAACGCAATTTAGCCGCCGACTTTCAGCCACCGCCCCGCAATATCGACAGCGAAACCTACACACCAGAATCAGTAGCAGAACAGTTTATCACAAGTATTTGTAAACAATTATATTTACAAAATATACAGCCAGACAAAGTAATTTTTACAGTCCCCGTTGGAGCATTTGAGCGATATCTAGATTGGTTTCGCGACTTAGGAGAAAGTTTGGGAGTTGCGGAAGTTCAGGTAATAGATGAATCCACAGCCGCCGCCCTGGGATATGCAGTAAAACGCCCCGAATCTCTAGTTTTAGTAGTTGATTTTGGCGGCGGAACTTTAGATTTAAGTTTAGTTCGCACTGCCCCACCTTCCTCAGTCAAAAATAGCAAATCTCAAAGTCCAAATTTAATGCGTGCCGAAGTGTTGGCAAAATCCGATGCTTATGTAGGCGGCGAAGATATTGACATCTGGATTGTCGAAGATTATTTGCGGCAAATTGGTTCGTCGCGCGCAGAAGTCGGCCCAATTGGCTGGCAAAACTTATTAGAAATAGCGGAAAAATTAAAAATTCAACTTTCTCAAGTTAATGAGGCGAAGGAAAGCTGGTTTGACGATGAAAATTTTATGTCTTACGACTTGCAGCTAAACCGAGACAAGCTTGAAGAAATTCTGGAATCTAGGCAGTTGTTAGAACAGTTGCGGGAAAGTTTAGATGAAGTGCTGAGTATTGCACAGGGAAAAGGTATCGGCAAAGCAGATATAGAACAGGTTTTGCTGGTAGGAGGAACTTCTCTAATTCCGGCTGTATCTAATTTAGTGGTTTCGTATTTTGGGCGGCCAAAAGTCAAAGCTGACAAGCCGTTTGAAGCGGTGGCGCACGGTGCTTTAGCCTTGACACAATTAGCGAGTGTGGACGATTATTTGCGCCACAGCTATGCCATTCGCCTTTGGGAACCTTATGCTAAAGCTTATGCTTATTCGCCGATATTTAGCAAGGAAATGAAGTATCCCTGTCAAAGTTCCGAAGAGTTGACGCTGCAAGTGGCAATTGAAGGGCAAAGGGAAATTAGGTTAGATATTGGGGAAGTGGCGGAGGTATCGCAAGCGGAGGTTATTTTTAACGAAAAAGGGCAAATGACGAGCAGTTGGCTCAACAAACAGACGGATTTTCGCTCTTTGGACAGCCACCACCAGCAGGTTTGTGTGGCGCATTTGAATCCGCCTGGGGTATTGGGAATTGATAGGGTTTCGGTGAGTTTTGAGGTGGATGAGAGGCGGGTTTTGTTGGCGACGGTGCGGGATTTGGTGACTGGTAAGGTGTTGGTGGAAAAAGGGGCGATCGCCAAACTGCAATAATGGTAAAATTTTTAGATAACATTCGGATCTGGAAATTACTACTCCACAAACTCTCGTCTGGATGGTGCGCTGACTGAAGAATATCGCTTTAAATCAAATTTATGCCGCCATGAAAAAGCAACAAAATAAATTCAGCCACCTGACGGCCATCGAAAGAATTTACCTGTCATTTCCAGCCAGATTTTTATTAGATAAAAACTTGCTGAAAGGCAAAGTCTTAGATTTTGGGTGCGGCTTCGGCAGCGATGTGAGATTGTTGCAGCAAAAAGGCTTCGATATTACGGGTTATGACCCTTATTATTTCCCGGAATTCCCCGAAGAGAAATTCGACACAATCATTTGTTTTTATGTTTTGAATGTTTTGTTTCCTGAAGAACAAGCTAATGTCCTGATGGAAGTCTCGCACCTGTTGAAACCAGGAGGGAATGCGTATTTTGCGGTAAGAAGGGATATCAAAAAAGAAGGCTTTCGAGAACATTATGTCCACAAAAAACCTACATATCAGTGTATTGTCAAACTTCCCTTTAAGCCAGTTCACCTAGATGAGTCTTGCGAAATTTACAAATACGTTCATTACAACCATCAAAGAAATTCTACTAATAACTGCATATTCTGCAATCCTTACAAAAACCTAACTTTGCTAACTGAATCAGCAACAGCTTTTGCGATGTTTGACGGTTATCCCGCCAGCAAAGGTCATGTTTTAATCATCCCCAAGCGTCACGTTGCTAATTATTTTGAACTGCCTTTTCGAGAACAATCGGCTTGCTGGTTTATGGCTAATAAGGTGCAAGAAATGTTAAGTAAAGAATTTCAGCCTGACGGGTTTAATGTGGGAATCAATATTAATAAACAGGCTGGTCAAAGTCGCAGTCACGCGGCTATTCATGTTATCCCCCGTTACAAGGGCGATGCGGCTGGGAATAAAGGCGGAATTAGGTATGTGATTCCCAAGAGTGAAAAATAAAAGTTAGTAAATTGTGAAAGGAATTATTTTTTACCGCAGAGGCGCAGAGAACACAGAGGAATAGAGAAGAGAGGAATTCATAATTTTTGTAAGGATTGTTATATTTGAGCAAGCGGCGAGCCAAATAGAGTTAAAATGTGTTTGCAAGGTCTAAAACTACACATTAGCAGCAATTTGGTGTTCTGTTTATGTCTAAGCGCAAAAAGCAAGAATGGCTCAAGGAAACTCTAGAACTCAAAGAAGACCACAATTGGAAGTCAAAGCCTGGAACTCGAATTTTTGTAGCAGGAAGAGGTGCAGTCCGCTTTGATGTCCCGGAAGATTGGCATTTTGAACCGGATACTAATTCGTTCCGGTTTACGGATAAAAAGCCGCCGGATGATGATTGTCGTTTGGAGGTTTCTTTTAATTTGCTACCACCTGGTAACTGGGCAGATTTTCCGCTGGTGCCGCTATTACAGAAGGTGGTTGAAGATGATACCCGGAATCCGATCGCTTTTGGGGAAATTATCCAATTGAAGCGGCAAACTGCCCGCGTTGTTTGGACTCAATTTAAGTTTATCGACCCTCCAGAACAGCGGGAAGCTTATTCGCGAATCTGTATTGGATTGGGTTCTAATGTTCAGTGTTTGATTACTTTTGATTACTGGGTTGATGATGCTGAACGTTTGACTCCTGTCTGGGATACGGTGATGGATTCGTTAGTTCTGGGTTTGTTTATTAGCGACCCTCGAACGGGGTTTGCACGTCCAGACTAGACAGATTTTCTGGGAAACTTTCAACAACTAATTTTGCTAAGTGTTGAATTGGCAAGCCACCGGACAGTAAATTTAGAACCTACATTAAACTTTACAACCGCTTTGCCAGGAAAATATCTGGCTTGCCAATTCCGTTGGCGTCGGGCATCACTCCCACGATCGCAAAACCCATTTTTTGATAAAATTCGTAGGGATGACCGCGCAAATTTCTAATTTTGGCAACGTGTTCCCAAACGTTAGGGTAAAGATTGATGCCTGAAAGAGTTGTTTGATTGTCTTCGTCGTCGGTACCCACCCACAGCACGAGCCCTCCCCGGTTTTTAGCTTCTGCTGCTAAATCAGCTACGAGCGATCGACCAATTCCTTGTCTGCGAAATTCTGTTCTCACTACCAGCGGGTGCAGTTCCCACACATTACCGTCATACTGTTTAATCCCGCCAATCCATCCCAAAACTTGATTGCTGTCGCTGACAGCAATTCGACTGATGCGATCGCCTCCCAAAGATTCTTGCACTTCTTGCAAAGCAGAATTTATATCGGGCCAAGCATCGGGCCAATGCTCTTTAAAACCTTCAACTATTAATCTAGCTACCTGTTGAATTTTTGGCTCGTCCCCAGCACGCAAATCTGTAATTTGTACGTTCATGATTTTACATACTAAATCAAGGATTACGGACTAATACGCTCACCAACCGGATTTGATAACCGGGGAAAGGGCAAAAACGAAATATTATTCATAGTCTTCAGGCTTCTGATGTTCCAAAGCGAAAAGTTATTATTAAAAACTTGCGATCGCCAGTTAGGGAAGCCCTCGAAGAGGATCGCCAATTCGTCGCAAAATACTAACACAAGTGCCGTACAATTATCCCACCATCCGGCATCAACCAACCTGCTAACCCCATGCTTTGCGATTACCTGGTACAAATCCTCACCGCCCGCGTCTACGATGTTGCTCAAGAAACAGCCCTAGAATGCGCCCCGAATCTATCAGCACGGCTCAACAATAAACTTTTGCTGAAGCGAGAGGATATGCAGTCGGTGTTTTCCTTCAAACTGCGGGGTGCGTACAACAAAATGGCGCAACTGTCGCCGGATTTGCTAGCACAAGGTGTGATTGCAGCTTCCGCCGGCAACCACGCCCAAGGAGTCGCCCTCGCCGCCCGCCACCTGGGAACTCGCGCGATTATCGTCATGCCCGTAACGACGCCGCAGGTGAAGGTAAATGCGGTGATAGCCCGTGGTGGAGAGGTAGTCTTGCATGGGGATGCTTACGATGATGCTTACGCTTTTGCGCGTCAATTAGAGGCGGAAAAAGGTATGACTTTTATTCACCCTTTTGATGACCCCTACGTGATTGCTGGACAGGGTACGATCGGCATGGAAATTCTGCGGCAACATCAAAAACCAATTCACGCGATTTTTGTGGCAATTGGTGGCGGCGGATTGATTTCTGGAATTGCGGCTTATGTCAAGCGGTTGCGGCCGGAAATTAAGATTATTGGCGTCGAACCGGTGGATTCCGATGCAATGAATCAATCGCTGAAAGCCGGTAAACGGGTGCGTTTGTCGCAGGTGGGTTTATTTGCTGACGGCGTTGCTGTGCGGGAAGTGGGGGAGGAAACTTTTCGCTTGTGTCAGGAGTATGTGGATGAGATTATTTTGGTGGATACGGATGATGTTTGCGCGGCGATTAAGGATGTTTTTGAAGATACGCGATCGATCTTAGAACCTGCTGGCGCTTTGGCGATCGCAGGTGCGAAAGCTTACGTCGAACGGGAACAAATCGCAGGAGAAACATTAATTGCTGTGGCTTGCGGCGCAAACATGAATTTCGATCGCCTGCGTTTTGTAGCAGAAAGAGCCGAGTTTGGTGAACGCCGGGAAGCCATTTTTGCAGTCACAATTCCCGAACAACCGGGAAGTCTCCGCAGGTTTTGCGAATGTCTGGGCAAACGCAATTTAACTGAATTTAGCTATCGAATTGCGGATGAGAAAGAGGCACATATTTTTATCGGCGTACAAATTCAAAACCGTGCGGATGCGGTGAAGATAGCCGCAAGTTTTGAAGATTGTGGCTTCAAGACTTTGGATTTAACTGATGATGAATTAACGAAGTTGCACGTGCGGCATATGGTGGGCGGGCGTTCGATGCTGGCGAATCATGAATTGTTTTATCGCTTTGAATTTCCCGAACGTCCGGGTGCGTTGATGAAGTTTGTCGGTTCGATGAGTCCTAACTGGAATATCAGCGTTTTTCACTATCGAAATAATGGCGCCGATTACGGGCGAATTGTGGTGGGAATTCAAGTACCGCCCGATGAGATGCAGGAGTGGCAGGCTTTTTTGGATACGCTGGGCTATCAGTATGGGGATGAGAGTCAGAATCCGGCGTATAAGTTGTTTTTGAGGTAGGGTTTTTGGGGAAAGTTACTTGGTTTATGAAGGAGGCGGTTGAAACCGCTTCTTGTCAAACGAAGTCTGCCTCCGCAGACTAAGAAATAAAGGGAGTATTTAAGCCGGCCTTGGTATGGCATCATGGGGTGCATGGGAAAAGCTGGTCGAGTTTTGAGAGATGTGCTGAACACCTATGGCATTAGCCAAAACAAATTGGCATCGCAATGGGTGTGCGAAGTTCTGTTGTCTATCGTTGGTTTAATGAGTTGATAGATCCAACGGTCAACACGCTTGTGAAGATGGTTGTGGCGTTAAAGTTGCTTGATATAGATGCAGCGCGGGAGTTTGTGCAGCGCTATTTGGGTGAGATTTTGGAGGATGAGGGTGAGGGTGAGGTCGATCGATCTACAAACACAGAATAGAGTTAATGATAAAATTATGGCAGAGTGGCAATGACACCGAATTCAAAGCGATGACAGCAGCACTTCCCATTTCTCTCACTCTCGAAGCTTTCCTCAAACTACCGGAAACTCAACCTGCGAGTGAATTTATTAACGGACGCATTCACCAAAAGAGTATGCCTCAAGGCAAACATTCTCGTTTGCAACTCAAGTTTTGCAACGCTGTTAATCTAGTTGCGGAAACAGAACGAATTGCTCTTGCTTTTCCTGAATTGCGCTGTACTTTTGGCGGGCGTTCTATTGTAGCTGATGCTACAGTATTTGCTTGGGATAGAATCACTTTTGAAGCGGATGGCGAAGTTCCGAATTCCTTTGAAATTCATCCCGACTGGACAGTAGAAATTTTATCCCCAGACCAGAAAGCAACTAAGGTGATTAGTAATATTTTACACTGTTTGAAATACGGGACTCAGCTCGGATGGTTAATCGATCCAGAGGAACGGTTTATTTTAGCATTTATTCCCGGACGAGAACCAGTTGAGTTAACGGGACAAGATCGGTTGCCCGTGCCAAGTTTTTTAACATTAGATTTGACAGTAGAGCAGGTTTTTGGGTGGCTGAAAGCAGGTGGATAACTTGGCTCTAATTTCGAGCAGATCGCAAATTCCGCACATCCTCAATAGTGAGTCCGGTTGTTTGACTGATAGTTGCATCATCCAGGCGATCGAGCAATTGCCGCGCGATCGCATCTTAGTTGCGATCGCGCGGCCGTATGATATTCCTGACGTTGAAACGATTTGGTAGTTGCGGGCGATCGCACTTGGGTTTTCTGGTTAGGGCGATCGCACTCTGAAAACTATTCGCAGTAATTACAGCTTGAAGCACTCACGACTACACCATCAATGTCTAGCAGCTTACCCCGCTTCAAGCAGTGGGGTAGTTTATTTTATAGGGTTGACGATCGTACTACTCTATCTTAAAGTTTGGGTTCGCTTACTCAATGATCAGGGCGTTACCGCTTCGATTGAAGCCATTTGGCCATTTAGTGGAACTGTTGGCTTTGGCACAGCGCAGTTCGGTACGATCGAGATCGGCATCTTCTAGATTAGTACCACGCAGGTCGGCATAACTCAGGTCGGCAGAAGTAAAGTCGGTTTTACTCAGGTTGGCATCACGCAGGTCGGCACAGCGCAGGTCGGCATTAGGCAGCTCGGCCTGACTCAGGTTGGCACTACGCAGCTCGGCCTGACGCAGGTCGGCACTAGGCAAGTAGGCATCACCCAGGTTGGCATTTTGCAGGTTGGCATTTTGCAGGTTGGTATGTTGCAGGTAGGCAAGGTGCAGGTTGGCCTTACTCAGATTGGCACTACTCAGGTTTGCACCATCCAGTTTGGCACTACCCAGGTCGGCACCATTCAGTTTGGCATCACGCAGGTCGGCACCATTCAGTTTGGCACCATGCAGGTTGGCACCACGCAGGTCGGCACCGCTCAGGTTGGCATTTTGTAGGTCGGCATTTTGTAGGTCGGCCTTTTGCAGGTCGGCATTAGGTCCGATTTTCGCTAAGGCAAGTGGATCAGCCATGAGGTTTCAGTATTTAATATTTATTGCTAATGTTGTTAAGTAAAACTCAGATGTAAACAACTACACGCCCTGCTATCTCCCCTTTGTACACAGTGGAACCGTCTACATAGACGTTGCCATCGCCGGGGTCAGCGTCAAAATGAGCTTCTCCTCCTTCATCAGTCCATACATCTTCTGTAATTCCCCTCGTCCAACCATCAAATCCTATAGATACCTTTTTGTTCTTTACCAATACTCCGGACAGTTTTTAAAGAGGAATGCGATCGCAATAAAATAGAGAAGTGAAAAAAGTGAGTGCAATCT
>NZ_JAUBRB010000044.1:0-57513 GCF_036701585.1 Microcoleus sp. POL10_C6
GACTGAATCTGTCTTGAGTACTCGTTCTTGTCGGATTCCTCCTTCTCTTCTGCCACGCTAACCCCGTGAACTTCTACGCTATTTAAGCTATCGCGGGAATTGCTGACTCAGCAAGCACTACAAGATAAGGACAATGTAGAAAAAGCTTTGAAGTTATATTTAGATTGTATTTCGAGATATTCTAAGGCCCCTAACAAGTTTAAAACAAACCAAGATGAGTATTTTAAAGCCATAAGTTTGATATTTCCTGTCATTAGCTGTGGGTTGTTCTCAGTACGAAATATGCTACCGCGCATCTCTGAGTGTGTCGATCGCACAATTATAGATGAAGCTGGAATGATTCCACTGCATCAGAGCTTTCCGTTGCTGGTGCGATCGCGCAAGGCCATTATTGTCGGAGATCCTCTACAAATTGAGCCTATAATTACTTTAAGTGACCAAAGACGCGATGACTACGGCAAAACAGCGTTTCTTGACAAAGGATTAACTGAAATTGATTACAATCGTTACAGCCCTGAAGAAGAGTATAGCGCCACTACCTATCATCGCGCCGCTGGAGCAACTGGAGCAAATGGCAACACAGGTCATGGGATTCGTTTGATGGAGCATTACCGCTGCCAACCTAGTATTATTGAATATTGCAATAATATTGCTGGATATGGATTAGAGGTAAAGACACAACCAAGAGTCTCACCATTGAAAACAAACTTAATTGCTCACCATGTTGAGGGAAATATTGAGGGGAATGTAAATCAGCAAGAAGTTACTGCGATACGTGAGTTAATCCCGCGCCTTTTGAATCAAGGTTATTCCCTTGCAGACATTGGTATAATTTCACCCTTTAAAGTTCATGCTGATGCTTTGAGGGATGATTTACGTAGTAGAAGGAATTTTCCTGAATTTCATAAAAATGATATTGGGACTATTCATACTTTTCAAGGTTCGCAGAAGCGAGTAATTATATTATCCACAAAAGTATGTAGATCGCAGGATAATTTTAGCTTTATTAACAGAAAAACCAATCTTCTTAATGTCGCTGTATCTAGAGCCGAAGAACTTTTTATTTTGGTCGGCAACCTTTATCGACTAGAGAAAGCGGGAGGCTATACCGAGCGGCTTGTCAAACATATTCAAACAAATGGATTGGTTTTCGATTATAAATCTAAATCTGAATTAGAAAATCCTTATAAAGACTCTGCCATTGATATAGTTTCTAATTGCAAGCATTTGGATTATTTTACTAGAGCTATTCAGGAAGTAGAACAAGAACTGATAGTAGTAACTCCTTGGATTCGAGGAGACGAACCCAAACAATTTGCTGATAATATTGTTTCAGCCTTGGAAAGAGGTGTTCAGGTGAAAGTAGTTTACGGATATGTCAATCCGACTCGTGAAAGTTATGCAAACAATGATAATAATGATGCTGAAGCTGAGAAACTTCTGAGGGATTTATTTACTTCCTATCCCAAGTCGCGCCTCATTCGTTCGCGTCGTGAAGGAACAAATCAAAGAATTTTGTTCTGGGATAATAACTTTGCAGTAGTAGGCAGTTGGGACTGGCTTTCTCACCGATATCGAGATAAGTGTGATTTATCACCAATGAATCCAGATGCTCAAATACGTGGAGAGACAAGTGTTTTGGTTTCTGATTCCTTAAGCCTTGCATTATTGAAGGGAAATATAGATGGACTCATTCAAGAAGAGTCGTAACCTTTTAGCGATTAGGCGATCGCAACAAAATTATTGACCAAAATAACGATAGATTTTAGACTTTATACAAAAGAGCAGACAACTCGAAAGCCAACATTTTTATTACTGCTACTCGGATTACCAAAAAAACGAGATGCAGAACGGCATATGTTGGGAGGCGAAGTCCACGAACCACCCCGCAATATTCGACCTTCCTCATTTCCATTAATCAGCCATACACTGCCATCTGATGGTGCGTCCTGATAGTTTTTGTGATAATAGTCAGCACACCACTCCCAGACTAACCCGTGCATATCGTGTATTCCAAAGGCATTAGCTGAGAAAATGTCAACTTCGCTTGTTTCTTGGCGATAAATTCCATTGGGTTCATTCCCATAAGTTCCTTTGTACAAACGACATTTTATTTTCTGATTCTGTCCACAATAGTTTGCTAAGTTCGTTGTAATGGTTGCACCAAAATGAAACGGGGTTGTTTCTCTGGCACGACAGGCGTATTCCCATTCAGCTTCGCTGGGTAAGCGATATAAACGTCGTTTTTTCTCCGATAGTCGATCGCAAAACTCCTCAGCATCATACCAAGAAACCCGTTCAACGGGTCGATGATCTCCTTTAAAGCAAGATGGATTGGGATCGAGGTCATGCTTGATTTTTGGAAGGGATGCGATCGCTCTCCACTGTGCCTGAGTAATGGGATACTTACCCATAAAGAAGGGTTTTACAGTAACTAGATGTCGGGGACGTTCATCCTCGCGGGATTCAAGTTCTTCTTGGGGTGCTCCCATTGTAAATTTACCACCTGGGATGGAAACCATTTCCAGCTCAACAGCACCGCCCAAAATTTCTATAAAGTATTGTGCCTGTTTGTGGCAAGGTTTAGTTTCTCGCCCTTGAGCATCCACAGTTACCACTTCAAACTCAAAAGTTGTGGTGTCTGGAATTAATGATGTTAGCGGCTTCGCCGAGATATTTTTTCCAGATCCATCGTTTAAATGAGGAGTTTTATCGGGCAGATTTAACTCGTTTAGACGATAACTCTGTCTATCGCCATCCCAACTACAACTTTCAAAAAAAATTGGCAGTTGTTTATTATTCAAGCTGGTAACTTGCTGTTTAACTTTCTCAGAAATTACCTTCATATTTGGGGGCCAAGTTTCTAAAGGTTCCTGTTCTAGTGCCTCCCTGACTGCTTGAGAGAAGTATCCTGTTTGACATTTAGTGTTAACTATTGCTTTTTCTCCTTCTCTAGTGGCAAGTAACACAAACTGTTTATAATCTCGCATAGGCTGACCACTAGAGAATTCTTTCCCTTTTAAATTAGTTGGTCGTCCGTCCGACTCCAACAAATAATTAGCACACGCATCAAGAATGCAAATATGATTTTTAATTACAAACAAATTTGACTTTAATAAAAGAAGCAAAGAATCTAAATCCAAGTTCCGCCAATTTTGCGAGGTGGCATCAGCACATAGTAGCCTGCGTTCTCGTTCGGAGGAAAGCAAACCATGTCCCGCCCAAAAAATATAGAGCAAATCTCCTTTTTGTTTAGAAAATTTATTTTCTATTATATTGGATAGATTTTGCTCGGTTGCTTCCTCTACGGTGAAATCAGATTGCTCAAGTAGGTGATTATTTTCTTCTAGCAATGACAAGCAAAGCCGGATATTCTCTTTCGGTACATCTCGCTTACACAGCCAGTCGGCGAACTTGAGAGCGTCATTAGCAGGGCCACCCACATTCCAAGAAGTATTACTGTATTTCTCGATACCCACAACTAACCCATAAGTCCGCCCTGGTTTAGCAATTATTTCCCTCATGGCAGTCTGGGAATAATCGCTTTCCATGTTGCAGGATTTTCCCAGTAAGCGCTGTGCGATCGGGGAAACGGTTGTTTGCTATCTACCAAAACATCCTGCACTTTATTCGGGAAGACATTAGCACCAACGTAACTGAGAAAATCCCGTAAATCGTATATATTCAACCAAGCTGGTAAATGCTCTGGTAGCGGTTCACCAAATTCTAAACTGTGTAGGGCATTAATCTCATATAAAAATGGTGCTTGGGAACCAACTGTCACTAATAGCGCCACTTTTTCCAAGTGTTCTTTGACGAGCAAATCAACGCAAGCAATTCCTCCCAAGCTATGAGCTAGCAAAACTACTGGTGGTTCAGCTTGCTCAATAATTTCTCGGATAAATAGGCGAATCTTTTCTCCTCGACTCTGATAAAGCAAGATATCGCAAGGAAAGGGTGAAATTGCGTCTGTAATGCTGCCGCGCTTGCGCTTTATAGCCAACGTTGTTGGATGCGCTAGCAAAGAAAGAGCGTTCCACACCCAACCTCCCAATCCCAACTCCGCTTCTCCCAAAGCACAACTGAGCGTTTCTACCACTTTATCCCGCAAGTCAGCATTGGTAAGAATTGACGGATATTTCTGCTGTTGTTCACAGTAAAACATTGCCTGAGCGACAATCGCTCTTGCTATAGCATCACAATACTCACTTAAGGAGTCCGATGCTTTTTGCAAAGCTTCATGATAGGCTTCACTGCGAATAACTGCTTGTAGTGCTTCATCAAATACCAAAGCAATTCCCGCCTCAACCAAAAGCGCTTGCAGTTCGGGTGAAGGCTCAAATCTTTGCAACGTAGAGTCTAATTCATCACTGGGTTGTTCTGCAAAAGGATTAGCAGGACCTTCCTCACTCGGTTTCAGTGACAATAACTGTAATTCATAGAGGGGGTCACGGTATAGCTGTTCCCACAGTAAAATCTCCTTATCTTCCTCCTCTTCCGACAGCGCTAGTGTCGCATCATACAAAGGTATAGATGCCCCTTGAGCATTTAACTTGGTTCCCAACATTTCGCCCCACAAACAAGGGACGACTTTGATATCGGGACGTTGGATACCAAGCTTTTTTTGAATTAGCGCAAAATTTTCCTCGTATTGAGTTGGTCGTACCCGTGTGCCATGTACAAATACAAGAGTTGTCATTGTTTTACAGATACTCAAAGGGATTCTATACCACTTTAGGGTTGCTTATCAAAAAAGTAAAGATTCTGCTCCCGTTATAGCAGCAGACAGAGGCAGATGAGGACAAAAATTGGAGCAAGGCTCTGCAAGCGTCTGATGGCGACTTGTCATAACAGCTTTGGCGACTGCTATACCAATTATCAAAGATTAGCCCGCAACCGCAATATTTTTAACAGGGTGTTGAATTGATCGGGCAAAGGTGCGATCGCCTCTATTAATTCTCCTGTTACGGGATGCTGCAATGTCAGCCGCCATGCGTGGAGGGCTTGTCCGGTTAAATTGACGCCGATGGAACGGTTGGAACTGTACATCGGGTCGCCGACAATCGGATGTTTTATTTCCGCTGTATGCACGCGAATTTGATGGGTGCGGCCGGTTTCTAATTGATAGTGCATTAAGCAATAGTTGCCGATTCTTTCTTTGATTGTCCAGTGAGTAACTGCGGGGCGACCGCCTTTTTCTACTGGTACTACTGCCATTTTTTTGCGGTCTGTGGGATGCCGGCCGATGGGTAGGTCTATTGTGCCTGTTTCGGTGTTGGGAGCCCCGTAAACTATGCCTAAATACTCGCGGCGGGCGGTTTTGGTTTTGAGTTGGGCTTGCAGGTGTTGGTGGGCTATGTCGGTTTTGGCGATCGCGATCGCACCTGTTGTATCTTTGTCTAATCTGTGTACGATTCCCGGCCGCTGAACTCCGCCTATTTCTGCTAGAGGACAGTGCGCTAGCAGGGCGTTGACTAATGTACCGTCTTGGTGTCCGGCGGCTGGGTGGACAACTAATCCGGCTGGTTTGTTGATGATAATTAGGCTGTCATCTTCGTAGAGAATGTCGAGGGGAATTGATTCCGGCTGCAATGAAGTGGGCTGGGTTTCGGGTAAAGTGAGGTGGATGCGATCGCCCGTTTTTACTGATATTTTTTTCGAGGTGCAGGTTTCGTCGTTGACTTTGACGTTGCCTTGTGATATGAGGCTTTGGATTCGCGATCGGGATAAGTCCGGTATCTGGTTTGACAGCCAAATATCTAATCGCTGATTGACATTACTGCGATCGAATTCCTCTGTATTTTCTACTGTGTAAATCTGTGCCGCAGTGTCTGTTTCTATCATTTACTTTTTACTATTTTTTGCCAAGTGTGTAAAGCAAATATCCTGATCATAACATCTGTGAGTTAGTTCGCGATCGCACGGGTAGCGAGAAACCTGGTTTTTTCACAGCAATACTTCGTTTCTGCCCACAGACTGGGTAAAAAACCCGGTTTCTTTGGTCGGAGTGGTTAAGTCGTTCGAGTATAATCGTCTATTCTATCGACAATTATCGCAGTGGCCGCAGCGCATTGATGTAGCTTCCTTGGCAAACCCAAAAGCTTGCAGCAAAAATTGCCACCTACACTGGCGATGTTTGAGATATTTTGCCATTTCTTCTGCTGCGGCAAAATTTAATTTTTCCGCTTTTTGCTGTGGAGATTTATTGATCGCATAATTAAAAGGATCTTGCCATGTTAATTGTCCGCTGCTGTGCAAGATTGAAAGGGCGATCGCACTTTCGGGAAATTCGCGGGAAACTGCTTCTATATCGCCTTTAACAGGCAGTTTTTTAGCTAATTGCTGAGCTTCTCGGTATTGCGATCGTAATTTATCTTGAAAAAATTGCCCTCTTTGTTTATCTTCGGGATAAAGCAAACCCGTCGGTTCGCTCATCAATGTCAGGGCGATCGCCGATTTGCCGTCGCGTCCGCCTCTACCAATTTCCTGAATGTATTCCGATAATAGCAAAGGTGCTTGATAATGAACAACCCATCGGACATCAGGCTTATTAATTCCCATACCGAATGCTGAGGTACAAGTCACGAATTTAAGGTCATTGTTCAGCCAAGCTGTTTCGATTTGTCGTCGTGATTCGGGACTTAAACCTGCATGATATGCTGCTGTTTCATAACCTGCTGCTTCCAACAAATCCGCCAAGCTTTCGCTATCTTTTCTCGTGCGGACATACACTAAACCTGCTTGTTTTGGTCGAGCTTTAATAAAAGTTAATAACTGCTGCTTGCGTCCTCTCGGCGTCCAGACTGTTTGCACTTGCAGGTGCAGATTAGAACGGTAGGGACTTAGCAAAAATGCTTCGGGCTTTTGCAGTTGCAAGACATTTTTGATTGTTTGCTGTGCTTCCGGGTTGGCGGTAGCGGTGAAAGCTGCGATCGCAATTTTACTGTTTGCTGGTTTAGCTTTCAACAAAGCCGGCCGCACTGTTCCTAAACGGCGGTAAGCTGGTCGAAAAGTATCACCCCATTGTACTAAACAGTGAGCTTCATCTAATATTAAACCGTTGATTTGGATGTGTGGCTGACTGATAATTTCCCAAACAGGTTTGCTGAGTAATGTTTCGGGAGACAGGTACAGCAATCTTAATTTGTTTTGTTGCAGCGACTGCATAGTTTGTCGGCGCTGCGCTGTTGGCAATTGGCTGTGGAGGAGGGAAGCGGGAAGATTGCGATCGCGCAATTCTTGCACTTGATTTTCCATCAGTGCGACTAACGGCGAAACTACGAGAGTTAAACCTGTTTGTAACAAAGCTGGCAGTTGAAAGCAGATGGATTTGCCGCCACCTGTCGGCATAATTATAATTGTATCTTTTCCTGCTAATAAACTACCGACGATTTCTCCTTGCGGCGGTCGGAAGTCGTCGTATCCCCAAATTTTATGGAAGGCGGCGCGGGCTTGATTTAATGATGTTATTTCTGGTTTAAAGTTCATTTGACTCAGTTAAAAAACTTGTATGGTTTCGCCACAACTAACTAATTTTTGGCAAATTCGGATCTTTTCGACAAGTCGAGAGTGGTAATTGTTCACCACCTTGTATCGTGGTAATTCTCATTCGATTTCTATCTGTCACCACATTTAAACAAGCACAGCCATATCCATAATTAACATTAGTTTTAACATATTCATCGTCGTTAAAAGGAGGAATAGTGTTCATTCCTCCGGCTTGATATCCCCCTTGCGCCGAGATTGTCCACTGAGCATCTTTGTCTTTGAGATACCAATTAGCAGGCGTGGGATTTATTAACCATCCGCACCTGGTTTCAGCCGCTTTTGCAGGAATAATAACCATCGAAAAAGATGAGATAATTGCAGGTATCAACCACTTTATTTTCATAGCTTTATATCCTAATTTTTGAGCGACAATCATACAGGAATTACGCGCTGCGAGAAAAGAAACAGAAACCTGGTTTTTTAGCGAATCTGCGGGTGACAATGAAATATTGTCGCAAAAACCAGGTTTCTAACTACCTGCGCGTAAGTCCTGTCCAAAATCCCAAATCCCAAATCCCCTAAGACTCCTCGCCGTCTCGGCGGCCGAGCTCGTACACGCCGCCACCAATACAGGCGATCGTACCCATAGATACCGCCCAACCAGTACCCAGAGAAAATTCTACGCCCCAATTGCACAATCCCCCCACAATCAAAAAGGGTACAATGCTCAACAGCGAAGCGTAAAACGCATTTTGGGCTTCTCTGGCTTGGCGGGTTTTTTCAAACTCGGCTTCCGAGGTGTAGAGGGATCTCTCGGCAAAATTCATCCAGCGGTTGAGTTGCAGGATTACCCATTCTGTGAGGGGCGACAGGCCCCAGTATAGGGCCAAAGACCACAAGGACGCACCGGCGATCGCAGTTGCGTCTATGGCAAAACTAAAGGGAAAAATTTCAGTAAGCATTGCTTGATGTGTTATGAATTTGAGATTTTGGATGACATCCAAAATCCCCGAACTTAACTATAGTGTCAAGCAAAAGCTCGATCGAATTCAACCGCAGCACGAATTTCCATTTTTTTTTATCACCCCTGGGCATTTACCCGGAAGCCTTGACACGGGTTTTGGATGGAGTAAGATACACGTTGTTGATAAACTGATTCGCGATCGCGGGTAGAGCTCAAAGCCAATCTTGCAGCGAATTGGCATCACTTACATCTTGCACCCTTCTGAGAAACGGGCTTTCCGGCCCGTTCCACAAAGAATGATTTTTTTGTGGGGTGGGCCGGAAAGCCCGCCCCTGAAAGCTTTATTGACAAGGGTGCAAGATGTGAGCCTAACAGACAACGCAAACTCACACACATTTAACTTTGAGCCGTGAAAAAAATCCTGCAAGACTCTAGAGGCCCGCTGACGGCAAAACGCTTTTTTCGTCTCAGACAGATGCTGCTGCTGGCACTTTCGATCGGCATTGTGTTGATCAGCCCTTATTTGCAGCAGCAGGTGGTCAAAGCTCAGTCAGGCTTACCAAGCAGAGTAGCGACGGGTAATTTGTGGCAAGAAGCTTCTTTTCCAGTCGAAAACTTTGAAACATACACTTCCGCCTTCGGCCCCCGTGGCGGGGATTTTCATTACGGTTTGGACTTGGCCGCCCCGGAAGGCAGCTATATCCGCAATTGGTGGGGCGGCCAAATTGTGGAAGTTTGGGAAGATGGCCGGTGCGGCACTGGTATGGTGGTGCGATCGGGAAATTGGGAACACATCTACTGTCACCTCAGAGGTCGGGTGGAAACCGCTAACGGCGGGCGTTATTATACCGATCGCGAAGGTACGGTGCAAATTTGGCAGGGTCAAACAGTGCCTGCGGGTGCGAGAATTGCCAGAGTTGGGATGACAGGCCGCACGAGTGGGCCTCACTTGCACTGGGGATTGAAGTACGGCGGCCGCTGGGTAGACCCGGCTTTGGTACTCCGGGAAATGTACGCGCAACAATCTTAATTTGTCATTAGTCATATCAATTCCGGTTGCACCGGAATGATAAGCGAGGACACGGCATTGCCGTGTCCCTACCGAAAATAATATTGTAGGGACACGGCACTGCCGTGTCCTAATTTTGGCTAATAATTCCGATGCTACCGGAAACGATATTAGTAGTCATTAGTTAGTAGTCATGAGTCATTTTTGGGGTTTGTAGTAATGACTAAAGTCCTGATTTTTTCGAGAATGAGGAATAAAGTCATCACTACAAACTTGAATAACTAATGACTAATGACTAATAACTAATGACTCTTTACGTTGGGGCCAACTCTTTTTTTGTCAACTCGGTGTACCGATCGACAATTTGGCGGAATTCGTCGCCGTCGATCGTTTCTTCATCCAACAGCGCTTCGACAAGTTTGTCTACCAAGGCGCGGTTTTCGCGGATAATCCGGCGAGCTTCTTCGTAGCAGTCAAAGGCAATTTCCCGGACTTGCCGATCAATCTTGATTGCCATTTCTTCGGAATACTCCGATCGCGAATTCCAGCTTTGACCCAAAAACACCTCATTGTTCGGACTTTCCAAAGCCACAGGCCCCAAATCCGACATTCCATAAAGCGTTACCATCTCCCTCGCGAGACTGCTAACTTTTCTGAGATCACTACCGGCACCGGTGTCGATTTCAGCATCGCCATAAATTTCGGCCTCCGCCGCCCGTCCCCCCAAAGCTACTTTAATTCGGTTTAACAGCAAAGCCCGACTCCTCAAACCTTCGCTGTCGAGCATTTCGTCGTCAAGCACAAAGCTAGTAAAGCCTTCGATGCCGCCGGAACGCGGAATAATCGTTACTTTTTCCACCGGGTCGGCATTTTTGAGCATGGTCGCGACTAGGGCGTGTCCGACTTCGTGGTATGCTGTCATCCACTTTTTCTTGCTGTCCAGCAGCGGGTTGAGCGTAAGCCCGATCGTGATCCGGTCGATCGCGTCGTGAACTTCTAAGTTAGTGATCGTGTCTTTGCGACGCCGCGCGGTGAGAATAGCTGCTTCGTTGAGCAAGTTTGCCAAGTCGGCGCCGGAAAAGCCGGGAGTGCGGCGGGCGATCGTGTCTAGGGCAACTTCTGGGTCGAGTTTTTTGTTGCGCGCGTGCACTTGCAAAATCCCCAAACGCCCTTTGTAGCTGGGTAAATCTACCGTTACTTGCCGATCGAACCTGCCTGGCCGCAGCAGGGCGGTATCGAGCACGTCGGGGCGGTTGGTAGCTGCAACAATAATCACCCCGCTGTTGCCCTCAAACCCGTCCATTTCTGTCAGCAACTGGTTGAGAGTTTGTTCGCGTTCGTCATTTCCGCCGCCGATACCAGCGCCGCGCTGCCTTCCTACGGCGTCTATTTCATCGATGAAGACAATGCAGGGGGAATTTTCTTTAGCTTTGCGGAACAAGTCGCGGACGCGGGATGCGCCGACTCCGACGAACATTTCGACAAATTCGGAGCCAGAAATGCTGAAAAACGGGACGCCTGCTTCACCTGCGATCGCTTTTGCCAGCATTGTTTTGCCAGTTCCTGGAGGCCCGATTAACAGAACTCCTCTGGGAATTTTTGCGCCGATGGCGTTGAAGCGTTCGGGTTTTTTGAGGAAGGTTACCACTTCTTGCAGTTCTTCTTTAGCTTCTTCGATGCCTGCTACGTCGTCGAACATCACGCCGGTTTTAGCTTCCATTTGGAAACGGGCTCTGGATTTGCCGAAGTTCATGGCATTTCCTTGAGATTGGGTTGATCGGCGCAGGATTGCCATCAATACTGCCAACACTGCAAAAATCACTAGCAAGTTTACTACTAAACTGACTGCGGCGGCGTTGTCGGCTGTTTGTTTGACTTCAAAGTCAATCTTTTTGGCGCGGATTTGCGAGTACAGTTCTCGGTTGTTGTAGTCGAACAGACTAACTGATTGGGTTTGATCGCTTTTTTGATTTTTTAGCCTAACCTTGGCAGTTTTTTGAGTTTCGTCTACTTCGATTTTACTGACTTGCCCTTTTTCTATGTTGTCGATCAGTTGGCTGTAACTCATGGTGTTTGGCGCGCTGTCGGCAAACACCGGGGTCGAGAGCAATATTCCTTGAGAAATCACCAAACTGCCCAGGATGCGCCAAAGATTCCGTCCTGGAATTGATTTTTTAGGATTCTGGCTCGACTTGTCTTTGTTTACAGCTAGATGCCCCAGCCATGCGTGTTTCCAAGAATTTTTCATATTGCTTTGCCCAAGGTTGAAGACTGCCAAGATTGACCGCTTGTGGTTTGCTACGTTCATTTATTTTAACAAGATGGCGGGTGTTGGATGGGTTTATCTCTCGCGGGCATCTTAAGATGCCCCTCAAGAGGGCAGGGCTGTTTCATTCTCCCTAGGGGCAAACCCTCGTGAAGAGCCCCGATATTTGAAACATCGATTTCATCGTCCGTGGAGGGGGTAGGCACGGGGGCACTACCCCTACAAAGCGATGATTTCCCTGAGAATGAAACCGCCCTGCCTCAAGAGGGGGGTTTTGAATCCACTGCTCCTCAAGAAACCGGGTTTTTTACCTAATCTGCGGGCTGCAACGAAGTATTTTGCTCAAAAAACCCGGTTTCTGGGCCCCCTCCGTAAATCTAAAATCTAAAATCTAAAATCTAAAATCGATTGACAGTTGCCGATCGAACTTGCTATGTTAATCATACTCGTAATGAGTACGTTTTAGTCAAGCAGTTATTGTTTTTAAGTTTTATGGTAAAAATTGTCGGCATTGGTGGAAGTTTGCGGGCTGGCTCCTACAGCCAGTTAGCGTTGAAGGTGGCAGCAGAACGGGCGCAGACCCTGGGCGCGGAAGTTGAAATATTGGATTTGCGATCGCTCAATCTGCCATTCTGCAACGGTGAGAATGATTATCTCGATTACCCGGATGTGGAAAAGCTGCAGAATGCGGTTAAGCAAGCCGACGCCTTGATTTTGGCAACGCCGGAGTATCACGGTAGCATCAGCGGTGCTCTCAAGAATGCCCTGGATTTGATGAGTTTTGAGCATTTGGACGGGAAAGTTGCGGGTGGGATTAGCGTTTTGGGAGGGCAAGTTAACAACAACGCACTCAACGATTTGCGCGTAATTTTGAGATGGGTGCACGCTTGGGTAATTCCCGAACAAATTGCGATCGGACAAGCTTGGAAAGCTTTTAGTGCGGATGGTAAATTGTTGGATGAAAAACTGTCTGAAAGGTTCGACGAATTTGCTCGGAGTTTGGTAGAAAATACGCGGAAATTGCGAGGAATTTCGTAATTTTATCTCATGACAAATGCAGTCCGGGACGCAACTGGCATAGTCTTTGGCTGCGTCAGTTCCAATAATTTCTCGATTAGAAGAGGTTTTGTCTCTAGCAGAGTACCCTACAAGCTGTAATGTTAACTGTGAACAGTCAACAGTCAACAGTCAACTGACTTAAAATGGCATATCGATCATGTCTCCGAAAGGATGGGGTACGTCGATCGGCATTCTTCCGGGTTTTGACTCATATTTGTCTATCCACTTTTTGGCCAATTCCAAAGCTTCCTCCTCAGTCTTGGCATTTTGGACGGCGACGTGGCGGTTGCCGTGGCTATCCCAAACCTCGACGTAGAAGACTTTCTGGGATTGAATAATCCAACCTTTATAAGTGTCTGCTGGTTCCATAGTTAGAATCCTAAAATAATCGGGCGGGGAGTTCCACTGGCTAGCTAATTGTAAATATTGCCCTGCATAAAATGAATTTTACGGGGGTTTCTATAGTATTTTTGGAAAAAAGTCAGTTTTACGGTTAACCTCATGACTAGACTCCTGAAGCAATTATTTAATTGGAGAAAATATCTCCAACCTTTGGCCGCGGCGATCGCGATCGTCCTAATCGCATCCCAGATGGCGGTATTGCCAGCATTGGCGACTGGCGTTTACGAAATACCGGTGTTGTCGGCGGGCGATCGAACTTGGGTGTTCGACAAAGGCGACGTGCTCAGCCGCAGCAGCGAAAGCAATATCAGCAGCGTGCTCGACAACCTGGAAAACAAAACAGGGAAACAAGTCAGGTTTGTCACCATCCACCGCTTAGACTACGGCGAAACGGCTGCCACTTTCACCGACCAACTGTTTGAACAGTGGTTTCCCGCAAAAGAAGACCAGACTAATCAAATTTTACTCGTTCTCGACACTGTTACCAACAGCGCGGCAATTCGTACCGGCGAAGGGGTGAAATCCCTGCTAACCGATGAAATTGCCCAGAGTGTGGCTGGGGAAACCGTGCAAGTGCCGCTGCGGGAAGCCAATAAATACAACGAGGCATTTACGGCTGCAAGTACGCGCATTGCAACTGTTTTGTCGGGCGAACCTGATCCGGGTCCTCCTGAAGTTGTTGACAACATTCAAGTTGAAGGCACGTTTAAAAAAGCTGAAGAAACAGATCAAGGCAATGCCACAGTTGTTGTGGTTGTGCTGTTGGTGTTGGCGACAGTGATTCCGATGGTGACTTATTTCTGGTATCAAGGTTTTTCGTGATCGGGTGCTGATAAATCCGATCGGTTGCCGTTTTGTCAAGAAATTCTGGCAGGGCTGGATTAATCTTGAACGTATTCTCGATCGCTCAACAATGCAATTTCTGCCCGTACAAATTCCCGTCCCAGATAAGCCGCGTGATCTAACATTGTCACAGGACAGGGGCGGGTTTCTTCTAGGATTTTGACGCAAAGTTCTTTGGCGGTTCGCCCGGTAAAAAGTGTGGATTGGGTGCGTTCTACTTTGCCACGGGCGGGGATGGGTTTACCAGTTTCGGGATCGACGGCGAGGCCTCGATCGTCGATGATGTTGGTGAAATGTTTGGCACAAATTAAGCTGGTTTCGCGATCGAGATAGATGATGAAGTAGCCGCCTGGATCGAGGTCGAGGTGGCGTTTGGATAGGTTGTCATCGATAGCGGTGAGGTTTTCCAAGGTTTGACTCATGGTTTGTGAAAGGAAGTAAACAATAGCTGTAATTTTTGCTGCTATTTCTAGTTTAGTCGGCTGTGGGACAAGTTTGAGGCATTGGTGGGTTGAATGCGGGGGAAAGTTTCGGCGATCGACATTCTATCCGATATCTGTGGGGAGACGGCCCAGGCTAAGTCCGACCCGGGCTTCTGCGACTTTTAATGATTGGTATAAGATTGAGGACTGTAGCAAGACTTGTTGAAATTGAGAGAATGAACCGCAGAGAACGCAGAGAACGCAGAGTGAAAGAAGAGAGATAAAGAAAATATGTTATCATGGGTTGAGGAATATTTGGGATTAAGTTATAGATGAGATTTATAGATTTGTTTTCGGGAATAGGAGGTTTCAGACAAGGGTTTGAAAAAATTGGCTTTAAATGTGTTTTTTCCTGCGAGATTAACAGCCAATGCCGACAAGTTTACACGGATAATTTCGGTGACGTTCCTTTTGAAGATCTCAGTAAAATTAATCCCGTCGAGTTAGAAGACTTTGATATTTTAGTCGCCGGTTTTCCGTGCCAACCTTTTAGCATCTGCGGCAAAAAGCTCGGTTTTGAAGATACTAGAGGCACGCTGTTTTTTGATATTTGTAAAATTATCAAAATCAAGCAGCCTAAAGTTATCGTTCTCGAAAATGTCAAGCACTTAATCCATCACGACAAGGGAAATACCTTAAAAGTAATTATTGCCAGTCTTGAAGATTTGGGATACAGCGTGAATTACAAAATGCTGAATGCTAAAGACTTTGGAATTCCTCAACATCGTGAAAGAATATTTATTATTGCAACTAAAGGTAAACCCTTCAATTTTTCTCGGCTTAAAACCCAGGTGACTCCAAAACTCAGGGAATTTCTAGACAAGACAGGAGATTTTGAAATATTGGACAAATCAGAGTATACTTTAATTGAGTCTCCGAGAAAGCAAGATTCGGGACTTTTGTTTGTAGGTTACAGAAATAAAGGTACTTGGAAAACTGGCGTGAGGCCAAATACAGAACATTTATCGAGAGTTCACAGACAGCCTAATCGCATTTATTCGGTAGATGGAGTGCATCCCACAATTCCTTCGCAAGAAATGTCGGGCAGGTTTTTTATCTACATTCCTGAGCAAGATATCGTGAGAAAGTTGACGCTGAAGGAATGTTACCGTCTTATGGGTTTTCCTGAAGAGTTTAAGAGTTATCCGACTGCGGGGGAAAGTTACAAGCAAATTGGGAATTCGGTTTGTGTACCGGTTGTGGAAGCAATTGCGAAAGAAATCTTAAGTCAAAATTTGTTGGATGATGAAAATAAGGAACTACAAAGATGTCGCGACTCCCGACTTCTGCAATCAGTTGGGACTCTAGTTAACACTATTACTTGAGATTAATTTTGTTATTAAACAATTTTAGCATTAACCAAGCGCTAGCTTTGAGCTATAATATAAGTCACCCAAGATAGATATAGTCGTCATGGAAGAATTACTCACCTTAAAAAGCTTACTGTTAAAAGGGGATATACCTGGGTCATTAGCTATAGTTGAAGAACTAGAAGAAATGAGCAAAAAAGACATCATTAAAACTATTCGCAGCTATGCAGTGATTTTACTATTGCATCTGATTAAACAGCAAGCTGAAAATCGCACAACTCGCTCTTGGGATATCTCGATTCGGAACTCGGTTCTAGAAATTCAGGAGGAAAATAAGCGACCGAGAGGCGCGGGATTTTACTTACCTATAGAAGAGTTACTCATTGTTTTAGAAATGGCGTATCGACAAGCTATTAATAAAGCTTCCCTAGAAGTGGAAGAAGGGCGTTATGAACCAAGAGAATTGTCGCAGTTAGTGAATCAAGAGGCACTTATTAATCAAGCAATGACTTTAATTTCACAAGAAGCTGAAGAGAATGACTAAAGTTACCCAAAGTTAGGACACGGCAATGCCGTTTCCCTACCTCACTTAATTGTAGGGAAACGGCATTGCCGTGTCCTCGATTTTTGTAAGGACACGGCAGTGCCGTTTCCCTACTTGATTAGGCGGGAACTTGGATTTTTTCGGTGCCGGCAAGTTCAAAGGCTGCGTGAATTGCCTTCAAAGCCGTTACGCCTTGTTCCTCATCCACAACGCAGCTAATTTTAATCTCAGAAGTAGCAATCATTTGAATGTTGATTTGCTGGCGGGAAAGCGCTTCAAACATCCTTGCCGCTACTCCTGGATGCGCTACCATCCCGGAACCGACAACGCTAACTTTGGCGATGTGTGTATCGACTGCTACTTCGCCCCATCCAAATTCGGGGGCGGCTTTTTCGAGGGCGTTTTTAGCAGCTTCGGCGTCAATTTGTGCTACGGTAAATGCAATGTCGCGAGTTAATATGCCGTCGATATTGTGACAGCGCTGCGACTGAATGATTGTATCTACGCTGATATTTTCCTCGGCTAAAAGTCCGAACAATTTTGCTGCTACTCCGGGTCGATCGGGCAATTGGCGAATTGCTAGACGCGCTTGATTGAGATCCAACGCAACGGCGCGGACTGCGGGCGGTTTGTGGGATGATGAATGCAGCCCAATAGGGGAGTTGGCAACATCAAATGTTTTGCAGAGTTCGGCAACTGCCCGATCGCAATCTTCGGCATCGATGGCACAACTAACTTTCACCTCGGATGTAGAAATCATTTGAATGTTAATTCCCGCATCCGCTAAAGTCTTAAACATCTGCGCCGCTACCCTCGGACGACCGATCATTCCCGCACCCGCAATGCTAACTTTAGCTATGGGCCGCTCTTCTGCTTTCACTTCCGGTTCTCCCAATTCTGGGCGAGAATTCTTGCCGAGGGTGGGGATAATTGCATCTGCAACCGCAGTGGCTTGTTGCAGAGATTTTCGCGTCACTGTGAAGGCAATATCGTTAGTATTTCCTTCATGAATTGACTGAATAATTAAGTCTACATCGAGGTTTTGCTGCGCGATCGCACCAAACAACCGCGCTGCTACTCCGGGGCGATCGGGCAAACGCAGCAGCGACACCCCCGCCTGATCTAAGTCAAATTCCACCGCATCTACCGCTTTTGCGAGCTCCAAACCCTCCAAAGGACGGGGTTGCGGGGGTGGGGACACTACCCGCGTACCGGGGGCGTCACTCCAGCTAGAAAGCACTACCAGCGGCACGCCGTAATTCTTGGCAATTTCTACCGCGCGCGGGTGCAGGACTTTTGCGCCCAAACTCGCCAATTCCAGCATTTCGTCGCAAGTGATTTCGTCCATTAATTGGGCGTCGGCAACCAAGCGCGGATCTGTAGTCAGAATTCCGGGAACGTCGGTATAAATTTCGCACCTGTCGGCCCGCAGCGCTGCTGCGAGGGCTACTGCGGTTGTGTCGGAACCGCCACGGCCCAAGGTGGTAATTTCCAATTCTCCGGCATCGGCGATACCTTGGAACCCAGCAACCACAACGACTTTACCGCTTTTTAACTGGCTTTGAAGCCGATTCGGGTCAATTCGCAAAATCCGGGCGCGGGTGTGGGCGGCTTCGGTGACAATGCCGACTTGGGCGCCGGTGAGGGAAATTGCGGGCTGTCCCATTTCCTGCAATGCCATGCTCAAAAGTGCGATCGAGACTTGTTCCCCAGTGGAAAGCAACATATCCATTTCCCGCTTGTTGGGATTTGGGGAAATTTCCTTGGCGAGTTTAACTAAACCGTCGGTGGTTTTGCCCATCGCTGAAAGTACGACAACGAGAGAGTTGCCGAGCTGTGCTGTTTTTACTACTCGTCTGGCTACTTCCAAAATGCGATCGACTGTGCCAACCGAGGTTCCGCCATATTTCTGAACAATTAGTGCCATAGGACTTACACAAAGCTACAAAATACTTATCAAATAATACAAGCAGCTTCTGGATTAGAAGTGGTAATTTTTAAAATTCCCATACGACAAACCGGAGAAAAGAAAAAAATATCTGCGTAAACGACAAAAAATATGTGGTAGGGGCGGGTTTTACCAGCCATTTAATTGTCTCACACCAATATTTTAATAAACCCGCCCTCTTGATTCGGATTGTAGCCTCATTCTAGCTCTTGCAAACGCGCTTCTAAAGCTTGAATTCGCTGCTCGGCTTCTATTCGCTTTTGCCGTTCTTGTTCTGCTTCTGACTGCGCTTGTTCGACTGCCAATTCCGCTTGTTCGGCTCTTTCATCGGCAGCCAGCAGCAAATTCCCCTCAGCATCCCACCAGCGCATCCAAGGCCGTTCTACGCCCTGATAACTTCCTTGCCAAATGCCTAATTCCAATCCCATTGGCTCGATTTGGTAATGTCCGCGCTGATTTTCTGACATTAACTAAAATCTATCTTCCACCAAATGATAGCATTCTATTTGGGCTTTTTTGACTTCATAAATTCCGTAAAAAACAGGTCTAATAATCCGCTTGTAAATCCAAAATTTGCCTTGTTTGGGAGTTTGATCTCTTTCTTCGCGGCCATCTCCAGAGACAAATTATAGTATGATTAACGGCGGCATTAATTCTTTCCACATCACATAGGAACGCCGCATATTTCCGTCGAGAGTTGGCGGCACGTCGAGCACGTAAAACCAATCAGGTGCTTCGGCTCCTCTTTCGGGCGGTTCCGGGGGCCGGGCCACTCGCCAGTAAATACCGGAATCTTGACCGATGCAGTATTGTCCGTCGGGATGAATTTGGTCTCAAATCGGTCGGATTGATGTTGTTAACAGGATGCTTTGAGGATGTTCTTGAAAGTTGTTCACAAAAGTACCGTCGGAGTCTGGTAATTGAGTGTGGTCTGGGAAATCTGTGGCTAGAGCTTCGGGTTTTTCGGTGACACTCATGTTGACCTCTTGAATGTTGAAAAATTATACTTATAATTGGTGAATGAGAGATTAATCATGCTATTATTTCGTGGCTAACCTCAGATTGCTCTATAGAAAATTTTAAAGAATATGAGTCAGTACAAGTTAATTATTTTTGACTTCGACGGCACTTTGGCAATTACTCACAAAGCTATTGTATTTTGCTTTACCAAAACTTTTGAAACTTTCAATATTACCCCGCCCGCTGCTGATACTATTATAGGTACGATCGGCATCAATTTACCAAATTCTTTTAAAATCCTCCATCCGGCGATCGAAGAAAGCGCAATTCCTGAATGGGTTGAAACTTACCGCTCTTATTATCGGACGGAAGGTGAAAAGCAGGTAGAGTTATTTACCGGGACAAAGCAAGTCTTGCAGTTGGCGCGTCAGTCTGGATTGAGCCTGGGAGTTTTCAGCAACAAACAGGTTACTTTTGTTAATGTATTACTAAAGAGTTTGAGAATTTACAGTTTTTTTGATTTGATATTAGGTGATAACGGACAAATAATTCCGAAACCCAATCCGACTGTTTTTCACTCGATTATTAAACCGCTGTTCCCGGAGTTGGATAACAGTCAAATTTTAATGGTTGGCGATACAGCGATTGATTTGCTGTTTGCTAAAAATGCTGGGATAGATGTTTGTTGGGCGGCTTACGGATATGGCGATCGCGCTCAGTGTCTCGCCCTAGAACCAACTTTCGCGATCGACGATATTTCACAAGTTGCTGGGTTCGTTCAAAATTAATTTTTCCTCGGTTTTTTTGAGAGAAGAGTCTGAATAATTTAACTATAAAGTATTTAATTAATTTTTTTTTACTACAGCCGGATGAGTAAGTTTTTATTTAATTGAAAAAATAAATTTCCGAACTTGTAATCCGCCCAAACTCTGCCAAGCAAACCATACCAAAGATAGAGTGATCCCTGGAACAGCTATTATAAATTAACAATTATGATTCCTTTGAAGGTAGAAGGCACAAGGCAGAAGCAAATAGGAAAAAAACGAGGGAAGCCAGATTTTTTATAGGTAGGATTGACCGCCAAAATTCTGCAGGATAGCCTTTTAACTTCTGCCTTCGGAAAACAGTCAATTCTGTTAAAATCTAGGGTGTGCTGGCAGTCGGTATCTACAATAAACTCAATTTATAGAAACTCATGCAGATAGATATAAGCATTCCTTCTGAAACGCTATCGCCGACTCGTACTGGCGGCACACCGAATTTAATAGAAGAAGTATGGAGGCTGTACGATCGCGCCCTGGCAGCTACCAGCAACGGCATCGCGATCGCGGACGCTACCCGGCCGGACAGGCCTATAGTCTACTGCAACGGGGCTTTCGAGCGGATTACAGGCTACAATCGCAGCGAAATAATCGGGCAGAACTGCCGCTTCCTGCAAGGCCCGGATACCGATCGCGCTGCCGTCGATCAAATCCGCGCGGCCCTGAAAGAACAATACGACTGCAAAGTAGTTCTGAAAAACTACCGCAAAGACGGGACCCCCTTCTGGAACGAACTCACTATCTCGCCGGTGCGCGACAGCAGCGGACTCGTTACCCACTTCATCGGCGTTCAATCTGATATCACCGATCGCTTCCAAGCAGAAGAAGCCCTCAAAGAAGCCGAGGCAAAATACCGCAGCATCTTTGAAAACGCCACCGAAGGCATATTTCAAACCGCCCCAGACGGGCGCTACCTCAGCGCCAACCCCGCACTAGCCCGAATGTACGGCTACGATTCCCCGTCAGAATTGATCGCAAAATGTTCGGCAAAAAACATTTACGCCGATCGCACCCGCCGCGCTTCATTCATGGCAGAAATCAGCAAAAACGGCTCCCTGAAAGAGTTTGAGTCCTGCGTCCGCCGCCAAGACGGCAGCACTACCTGGATCTCGGAAAACGTGCGCGAAGTCCGCGACGCAGGCGGAGAAATCCTTTACTACGAAGGAACCGTGGCCGAAATCGCCGATCGCAAGCGCGCCGAAGCAGCCCTGCGAAATCAAGAATACTGGTTGAAAACCGCAATTAACGCCGTCCCCGACGCGATCAACCTCACAGACAGCGAGGGGCGCTGGCTGATTGCCAACGACTGCGCCCTCCAACTTTTGGGCTGGGAAACCGCAGACTACCAGGGCAAAACTACTGCCGAACTCGCTGCCGCCGCCGATCCCAGAGTCAGAGACATCCTGCTAACTTGGCAGGAAACCGACGAAACCACCTGGCAAGCAGGCACTCTCACCTCCAGCCGCCAAATTGTCCCCTTGCCCACAGGCGGCAGCAATTTGTTTGAAGTGCGGAAAGTGCCGCTGTTCAACCCCGACGGTTCGCGCAAAGGTTTGGCAGTGGCGGGGCGGGACATCACCCAGGAAGTGGCAGCGGATGCAGCTTTGCGAGACAGCGAACAGCGGTTTCGGGCAATTTTTGAACGCGCTGCGATCGGCATGGTAGTGGCTACCCTCGAAGGTGTTGCGATCGCCACTAATCCGGCATTTCAAGCTATGCTGGGAAGCTCGGAAGCTCAACTGCGGGGTGTGGGCCTGGACGAATGCACGCACCCGGAAGACGTACAAGCTTCGCGGGAGTTGTGCCAACAGTTGGCCGCGGGCTCCCGCGAAGCTTACCAAATCGAGAAGCGCTACCTCCGCCAAGATGGCAGCATCAGGTGGGGACGCCTCAGCGCCTCTGTCATCGACAGCAGTCAGGGAACGCCACAGTTTCTTTTGCAAATGGTAGAGGATATTACCGATCGCAAACAAGCCGAGTCAGCTTTGTTCCAAAATGAGGCTAAGTGGCGATCGCTAATTCTCAACAGTTCCGACATCATTACTATTCTCGACGCCAGCGGTAGCATTGTTTACGAAAGCCCTTCTGTAGTAAGAGTTTTGGGCTACGAACCAGAGGAACTCGCCGGTCAAATTGCTCTCGATTTAATCCACCCTGACGACCTTCCCTCGCTGATGTCCGACGGCGAAAAAATGATCGCAAATCCAGGCGATCCGATCGCCCTAGAAGGTCGGTTCCGGCGCGCGGACGGTTCTTGGTGTTTTCTTGAAGGTGTCGGCATCAACTTGCTAGCAGACCCCGCTGTGAACGGAATTGTGATCAACTCCCGCGACATGACGGCGCGCAGGCAAGCAGAGTACCGCCTCAGCAAAATCAACGAGTGCTTTTTGGGATTCAGCACCGACGCCGCTGACAACATCCAGCGCCTGACATCCTTAGCCGGCGAGCTTTTGGGCGGAAGCTGCGCCATCTACAGCCACGTCGGTGGCGGACTGCTGCAAGCGATCGCGACTTGGCAAGCGCCGCCGGACTACCCGCTGGTCGATCGCGCCGAGGGCCACATCTGCACCGACGTATGCAGCAAAGGAAGCGATCGGGCTGTTGCCATTCTCGACTTGCAGAACACGATCTACGGCAAAATCGATCCCGCTGTCATCCGCTACCAACTGCGAAGCTATCTGGGACAAGCAGTGCGGCTGGGCGACAATTATGTGGGTGCGATGTGCGTTCTCTACACTGAGTCGATCGCGCCCACAGAAGCCGACTGCAAGTTGATCGGAATTATTGCTGGGGCGATCGGAGTTGAGGAAGAACGTGCCGCCGCCGCCTCGCGCGATCGGCAAAAATCCCAAGAATTGCAAACAGCTTTGCGCGAATTACAGCAAACTCAAATGCAGTTAGTACAAACCGAAAAAATGTCTTCCCTCGGACAAGTGCTAGCAGGAATTGCCCACGAAATTAACAACCCAGTTGGCTTTGTCGCCGGCAACCTCTGCCACGTTCGAGGCTACGTTCTAGACTTATTAGAAATCGTACAGGTGTATCAAGAAGAGTACCCAAATCCCCCAGCAAAAATTCAGCAACAAGCCGAAGATATAGACTTAGAATTTCTAGCAAAAGACCTGCCAAAATTGCTCAATTCGATGCAGACCGGATGCGAGCGAATTGTAGAAATTATTCAAACTCTCCGAAATTTCTCGCGGGCGGACGAAGCAAAAATCAAAACTGCCGACATTCATGAAGGTTTAGAAAGTACCTTGTTAATGTTGAACAGCCGACTGAAAGCCAAACCCAACTGGCAGGGCATTAAAGTGATTAAAGAATACGGAGAACTGCCGCAAATAAACTGTCATCCCGGACTGTTAAATCAGGTTTTTATGAATGTATTTGCAAATGCGATCGACGCCTTGGAAGAAAGCTGCAACCAAGCAAAAGACATCGCAAATTCTCCTATCTTTCCTACTATTACCATTCAAACTAAAACGATTGATGACACGAGCATTTTAATTCGGATTAAAGACAACGGTCAGGGCATTCCCGAAGATCATATCGTGCGTTTATTTGACCCATTTTTTACCACAAAACCCGTAGGTAAAGGCACAGGTTTAGGTTTATCAATTTCACACCAAATTGTCGTTGAAAAACACAACGGGAAATTGCAGTGTCACTCGGAACCCGGTAAAGGCACTGAATTTATCATCGAAATTCCAATTCGTTGACATCAGGACGAGGCTAATCAGGATATAGCAATCCTCGCATCATTTGTGAATTTCTTACTTCCTCTCCGCGGGTTCGGGGAGGGTTAGGGTGGGGTAAAAAATTTACGACTCATTGAGGATTGCTATATAATTATGTTCAACTCATATCAAATCCGTTAGCATCGGAATAGTAAATTCGAGTTGAATGTTGACTGTTGACGGTTGACTGTTCACGGCGTCAACCGTCAACAGTCAACATTCAACATCATGTATGAGTGTAACCGGAAATGATATCAGCCCTAACTTACTTAAAAACTAAACTGCGTCCGCAAATTGCCCACAAAAATTGTCGGGTTGTTATCGAAATTGTTGGGATTGCCGATCGCATAAAATGCCGGCACGATCGAAACATGATCGGTCAGAGGGAAATAATAAGTTGCCTCAATTTCGTACTGCGTGCCACCGTTACCCCCGCCAGAAATCAGAAATCTCCGACCGCCAGTAAAGTCAAAAGGTACTAAATATGACACCGTAAGCAAAGCTCCTTCTTTGAACAAATCGGGAAATGCAAGTCCTAACTGATAAGATTGATTTTTGATCGTGCCGTCGGGTCGGTTAGTCTTGGGAAATATATTGGTTTCGGCGTAGCCGTAACGGCCGAAAAGACCAAAACCGCCAGTGACTGACCAATCGAAATTGAAACTATAAGTATTCGCAGTCGCATTCCCCAGGCGGCCACCAAAACCGTCATCTGCCACACCGTTTAACGGCTTGCTGTTAGGAGATCCAATTAAGCCGCCGATTTGCTGGATGTTGGAACGGCTGTACAAAAAGCGCAAATTAGTCCGATTGCTCGGACTGAATGTTAATTCTGCTGTAGTCGTATTTGTCCCATCAAACAATCCTTGAGACGGATTGGAAGCGGAATTAAATACGGAAGTGGGCAAAAATTCCGTACTCTCGCCCAAGTAGCCAAAACGCAGTTTCAATGCGCGACCGATATCCCACAAAACCACAGCACCGGCACCGCGTCGGGTAGCGCTTAACAAAGGGCTGTTGTTAGAATTAAAGCTGCTCGCACCGTCTACGAAAAAGTTAAATTTATTGTTGTCAAAGTAGCGGTAAAAATTAATCCGCGGCCCCACTACTACTTGCAAGCTGTTGCTAACAGGGAACCGATAGGAAAGTTCCCGCAGGATAACTTCATTGGGATTTGCTCCGGCAGTTTGATCGAGAAAAGGAGTGCCGAATGTATTGAAAAAACCCGTTGAAGTATACTGGTTGGCTGGGGAATTGCCGTTACCTACAGCTAGCTGTGTAATCAATTCGTCTTTCCCTGTAAAGGAAGTAGTGAGAGTCAACCAAACTAACTGACTGAAAGTGATTTCTGGATCATCGTCCACTCTCTGCACAATTGGTCTGTTGGTGACAGGATCGCGTCCGGCTACTCGATCGAGCGGAGCAGCATTTCCATTTGTTGCTTCAACTCGGACTCGATCGCCCGCAAAAGCTCCAGTCAGGTTAAACCAAGCAAATCCGTTTAGTTTAGTTGTCGTGGAAAATTGGTTGGCCTCCAATTCGGCAGTGCGGGCTTCTAAAGCATCTACTCTACCGCGCAATGTAGCTAATTCTGCTGCAAATTCTTCTTGCAATCTTTGCAAAGCAAGTAAATCTTCTCGCTTGACTAAATTACCAGTAGAACCGCCAATTTGTTTGGTGATTTGATCCAAGCAAGCGTTTAATCCGGCAGCAAATTCGTAGCGAGTCATGGCTCGATTGCCTCGGAATGTGCCGTCTGGATATCCCGCAATGCAGCCGTATCTTTCTACTAGGGATTGCAAGGCTTGAAAAGCCCAATCTGTCGGCCGCACGTCGGAGAGTTGGGAAACAGAGGTGACTTGTGCTGCGTCTTCTTGTATGCTGAGGTCATCAGCGCTGCCCGTCTCGCTGCTGATGTCGTCAACTTTGCTGGCTTCAGCAACTTGTTGAGACTGAGGAGAGTTTGCAATTTCTAACTTCTGTGGGGGCAATTCGCCAATTGCCTCCGTTATTTCTGGGGTTGTTGTTGCGCGATCGACTTTTGCTGCATCTGTGTCGGGTAAACCGCGATCAACTGTTGCTATATCTGTTTCGGGTAAAGCGCTATTTACCCAAGCTGCATCTGTTTCGGGTAAAGCACGATCGACTTTTGCTGCATCTGTTTCGGGTAAAGCACGATCGACTTTTGCTGCATCTGTGTCGGGTAAAGCGCGATCGACTGTTGCTATATCTGTTTCGGGTAAAGCGCTATTTACCCAATCTGCATCTGTTTGGGGTAAAGCGCGATCAACTTTTGCTATATCTGTTTCGGGTGAAGCGCGATCGACTGTTGCATCTGTTTCGGGTAAAGCGCTATTCACCCATGCTGCATCTGTGTCGGGTAAAGCGCGATCGACTCCTGAGTTAGCCTCTGCGGTGATCCTCGCTAACTGCGGTATCTCAATCTTACCTGCTGCCAGCGCTGCGTCTGGGGTAGCCCTAGGGACGGCACTCGCTTCTAGCGCAACTTCTGGAGTTGAGGTATCCTGAATTTGAGCTGTTGCTGCGATCGGCCCCAAAGGCACTGCCGCACCAGAAATCAAGAAAGACAGCCAAAAAGCTTTAACGGAGGTTGAATTATTCACCATACCACTCACACCATTTGTTGAAAATTAAATTTGGCCAATCTTAAACGATAAGCTTGCTTATAAATGTGTTTGGTTTAACAAATTCTTATAAATAGTTAAATTTATTTTAGGAAGCGAGCGATTCCCAATCACTAATGACTGAAGACTACTGACTCCTGACTAATTCCCCCAATGAAGTTTTTATTAGTTACAGATTTAGACAACACGCTAGTCGGAGATGACGAAGCAACTCAAGTTTTAAACCAGCGCTTGCAATCACAGCGATCGCAAATTTGTTTGGTTTACGCTACCGGGCGTTCTTATGCTTCAACTTGCGAATTAATTGCCCAAAAGCAACTGCTATCACCCGACTATTTGATCGCAGGTGTAGGTAGCGAAATTTACCAAGACGGAATCCTCGATTTAGATTGGGCGGAATATCTTTCTCAAGACTGGGATAAAATGGCGATCGCCTCTTTAGCGCAGCAGTTTTCCCAGCTCAAACCCCAATCCCTAAAAGAACAAAATCCTTGGAAAATCAGTTATTGTTTGGAACCAGGAGCAGAAAATAGCTCGACTGTCCAGGCTTTGCAGCAAAAGTTAACTGAATCGGGACTGCCAGCTCAAATCATTTTTAGCAGCAATAGTAATGTAGATATTTTACCACAAACTAGCAATAAAGGCAATGCCCTTGCTTATTTACAAAAGCGTCTACAAATTGCATCTGAGGCAACATTAGTTTGCGGTAATTCTGGCAATGATATCAGTATGTTTGACCAGGATGTCCGGGGAGTAATCGTCGCTAATGCTCTGTCAGAACTCTTAGAATGGCATCGCGAATGCGGCACTGAAAATCATTATTTAGCAGGTTCTGTTTGCGCTTGGGGAATCATGGAAGGAATGGCATATTTTTGGGAATTTTGATTGCCAAAAATTCGGTTTAGTTTGTAGTGATCACTGAAGTCCTCATACAAATCAGAAAACTGAAGTCCTCAGTACAAACGCACCCGAAGCACCCCAAGTCCTGTAAACCGTTAAAATCTGTTCAGCAATCTCAACCGCGTATCGATCGAACCTGCGAGTTGCGATAGCATCAGCGTGTACTGCTTTATCAAAGCTAATCGAACTTAACTTTAGTTAGCTCAAGCGAGTTGAAGTTTATTTCCTATCCCTGTTGGATACTCGGCTATCCCAAGATAAGTCGGCGATCCCCCGATCGCCAAAGGTTCTATAGTTAAGTTTAGCGCCTCAACCTAAATTACTCTCTCTAGAAGAAGTTATTTTTCTAGATCAAGAAGATATAGGTTTAGTCAACTATTTGCCCCTTTAGTTCAGTTCGCGAACGCACCGCCACATGGAACAAAATACTTTACCCGTAGAGGTGATTCTCTCTCACCCCCGCCAATATTTAGGTAGCATTCGGCTGGATTGGACGCCACAACCGGGGAACTATCTAGATTTAGAGGGACAAACCTACGCTGTATTGGAACGCCACCACCGCTATCAACTCAAATCCGGCCGCTACCGACTGCAAAAAATTGCCCTGTACGTGCAGTCGGCCACACCGCCGACGGAAAGAACTTTTGTAAGTGGCATCTGGGTTATCGGAGATGCTAGCTGTCGCTTTAATGCTCGATCGGAAATTCTGCGCTGTGCTGTCAATCCCAATGGCCCGTGCAACTGCTGCGGCGATTACCAAAAGTCTTGAATCATGGAGTCAGTACACAATTCCACCTCGCCCAACCGAGAGTGCCGAGAATCTCGGCGTCTCCCTCATTTACAAAAAACTATCAAAACCCACTAGCAACCCTCGAAGCGAATTTAACTTCTTCAGGCAGGGGGTAATCTATCTTCTGATAGCTGTGCAGCACGTCGCGAATGCCAGTATGAATCAAATTTTCTATGTGCAGCAACTGCTCAGAAGAACAGCGAACCTGAACTGTTTGGTTTGACACAGACTCGCCGGAGTCGATCGCAGTATATCTATTAGGAACTCGGCTGAGCACATAAGCAATTAAATCCTGTCGCAATCCCGAAGGCGAAAAAGCTTGTTGGTAGGGGTGCTTCGGATAAGACTCCAAGATAATTTCTACTTCCTCTGTTACTACAGCTAAGGTAATATTGACAAGATTTTTCTGCATTTTCCCTGTCCCCAAAGACTCGTTAACTAATATTTTTGTGCCCGTTCTCGATCTGGTCTGATTTCTCATGAATTTTAACCGGCTAATACCACCAATTGTTTTTCGGTCATCACCAGCTCAAACTCGGAACTTACCTCTTCTATAACCCGCAGCACGTAGCAGGGAATCTTGTCCGATAAAATAGCACTTGCCACCGTACCAGTGTGAATTTCTAAGACTGCTTCTGCAGCAGCTTCAAACATCAGTCGCTGTCCCGGAAACATCACTCTTTCAAAGTACCAATTAGGAATGTTACCAATCCGAAGCACCTGCACTAGGTTGGTAACATTTGCGTAATAGCACAGAATCTGGTTGTTACCTTTATAAGATAGCTGATCAGACATTTACAAAATCTCCACACTCTTTCAAAACTTACTGAGACTTGGCTTTGCCTGTTAGTGGCAATTGCGAGTTTTGCTCTTGATCAAACGACCAACTTATTTTTGGGGTGTTATTCGAGAGCACGAATCACATCTTCAGTTATTAATTTTTGTAGCATTGAGTTATCCTGCCAACACTTAGAGGTCGGGCACAGAAACTCCATTTTCCCGGTGAAAAACCCGGTTTGTTTGGTATGCAGGGCCTATATCCTGACTTATTAAGGTTGTTGTTCTGTTGCACCCGTTAATCGAAAATACCGTCACTTTCCCGAACTCTCCTGACAACAGATTCACTCTTTAGCAGCGGAATGGTGCTGAGAGCGCGATCGACCTTCTGATCCAGAGCTTGGGGTAAACTTTATCTAGAAAATATGAGGAAATTATGAAGACCATCATTTTTTTTGATAAATATACTTTTGCCGAAGCAGAGATTACAAGAGTTAGGCAAAAACCTGGTTTTTGAGCCAAAAACTTGGCTGCATCTGTGATCCTGGGTTAAAAAACCAGGTTTCTGAGGGAAATCTGCATAAATCTTGGATTAGCAGGTTGAAACGGAGTTTTTTAGCAAAAAACTTGGCTGCATCTGTGATTCCGGGTTAAGAAAAACCGTTCTTGAGGCAAGTGTTTGTAACTTCTGGAGGAGTTATTCTGCCTGTAAATACGGTGATCGCCGATCGGCTTTGCGGGTAACAAAAAACCCCGACTCCCTGGGATCATCTCTAGAACTTCTAGGGAATCAGAGTTTAAATTAACCAATCACCGATCGATCTCAAAGCTAAATCAAAAAAATGAGGAAATTATGAACATAGCCGGAAAAACTAGGAATTTCCTGGACGCATAAACGGGGTTTCATAACCTAATTGCGTAACTTTCGCAACAATCAAGAGAACGAGAAAGCGGATTTTCGATCGTCATCCGGCTTTAATGCCCCCTTGATTCTTCCGTCGGGCTGGGCCGACTTTGTTTGTCTAGTAGCGGTTTCAAATGCCGAGTTTGATATGGTATCTGCGATCGCCTTTTACCCCTGTTTACAGCAACGGTTCCCAACCCAGAATTTTCGCCACTTGCTGTGCCAAACTCAAAGGATCGAAAGGCTTGGCAATCACCCCCGCTACCCCCAAATCAGCAAATTCGCTCAAATCCATCGCCTGCACCTTAGCCGTCAGGAAAATCACCGGAATCCCCCGAGTAGCTACATTGTTTTGCAGCAAACCAAACAGAGTAAGTCCGTCCATATCCGGCATCATCACATCTAGCAGAATAGCGTCAGGAAGTTGAGTTTCAGCTAACAGCAATCCTTGGCTGCCGTCGGGCGCGCTTAGTACAATCCAGCCGCCTAAATGTTCCAGACAGGCCTGAATCACGCTGCAGAGGTTTTTTTCATCATCGATGACCAGAATGCGCTTTGCTGACATAATTAAAACTCAAATTTTAAATTAATTATGGTAAACTGAAAAAAACTTAAGCACCCTGCCTCATCAACTCGGCTTCTTCACAGATAGAGCAGAAGAAAGAAGCAATAAAATTAAGAGTTTCAGCAGTTAAGAACGTTCTAATCAAGCGGTTGGTATGTTGCCACTCACCTAGTGAAACCCTGAACATAAAAATCGACATATCAGCCTCCCAAAATCATCCTAACCGCGTGCGTTTCCAGAAACTTTAGCTTTCGCGAGTTCCGATCAAAGCAATCTCAAACCTCCAAACTTTTTCCCCCCTCGCCTTCCAACGGTGCAGGCACTGTGAAATAGAAACTGCTTCCTTCTGAGACAACACTTTCGGCCCAAATTCTGCCGCCGTGCTGCTGTACGATACTGCGACAGATAGCCAAACCCAAACCCGTACCTCCTTTTTGGCGGGAGTCAGAAGCATCGACTTGTTGAAACCGTCCAAAGATAGTTTCTAGTTTATCTGCTGGAATCCCCCGCCCTCGATCTTTGACTTCAAATAAAACCCGTGAAGCGTAGCTATCCCGTAGGGAATCGCCTAAATCTTCAACCCTGACAGTTACTGTACTCCCTGGAGCGGAGAATTTAATCGCATTGCTCAACAAATTTACCAGCAGTTGAACGATTCTGTCCGGGTCAGCCCAAATTTTTGCTGCATCGGGCAAAATCGACAAATCAATGTTATTTTCAGCAGCCAAAGAAAGTACAGCTTCTGCGGACTTCCGCATCAAAACCTGGGCATCGCACCACTGCTTGACGAGGATAACTTGACTCGAATCGAGCCGTTCTAAGTCGAGAATATCGTTTACCAAACGCACTAACCGTTCGGTATCGCTCGAAGCGATTTCTAACATCTGTTTGGCAGTTTCCGGTTTACTTTTCAGTACCCCCGCCGCCAGCAAACCTAAAGAACCGCGAATGGAGGCAAGTGGCGTTCGCAGTTCGTGGCTGACAATCGAAATAAACTCATTTTTCATTTTTTCAATGGCCCGACTTTCTGTGATATCTGTGACTGTGCCGACGTGACCAATTAGTTGAGATCTGTCGGAAAAAATCGGAGCTGTTGTAAGCCGACAAAACCGAATGGTTCCGTCTCGCTGGATGTGGCGGAATTCGCAGGAAAATTCCCCATCTAGCGATTGCGATTCTGACCACTTAGACAGAATTAGTTTGAGGTCTTTGCGGTGAACAAAGCGCATCCAGCCGTTTCCTAAAGCTGCTGCCGGTGTGAAGCCACCAATTGCTTGACAGCGAGGATTTGTATAGGTACATTTCCCCTCAGTATCGATTTTGAAAATGCCCACGGGGGAACTCTCGCTCAGAGAGCGAAATAAAGCTTCGCTTTCCCGGAGTTCTGCTTGAGAGCTTTCTAGTTCTCTGGTTCGCTGCAAAACTCGCATTTCTAACCGTTCGTTGAGCTGTTGGAGGGCTGCTTCAGCAAGTTTGCGATCGCTAATATCGCGGTGCACTGATACCCAGTGGGTAAACTCACCATTTTCGTCCGCTATGGGTACAATGCTCATTTCTACCCAAAATTCCGTCCCGTCTTTGCGGTAATTGATCGTGTCAACTCGCAGCGGCTGGCAGGTTTCCAAAGCTGTCCGGATTTGATCGAGACTGGCGCGGTCTGTTTTTTCTCCTTGCAAGATGCGCGGGGTTTTGCCCACAACTTCTTCTAGCGTATAGCCGGTCATCCGCGTGAAAGCTGGGTTGACATAAATAATTCGCGGGCCCGGTTCGTGAATCGGTTCAGCTTCGGTAATTAACACGGCGTCGTTAGTAGTGGTGACTGCTGATTCCAACAGGCGCAACTCTAATTCTCTAGCTTTGCGATCGGTAATTTCTGTAACTGTCCCCACCATCCGCACTGCATCGCCTGCTTCGTTGTAAAAAAACTTACCTTTCCCCTCAATCCAGTGAATGCTGCCGTCGGGCCAAACCACGCGGTATTCGTGATAGTAATCTGATCGCTGGGCGAGCACCTGATTTATAGCATTCTCCACACCTTTTAAATCTTCTGGGTGAACGCAAGCTACAAATATTTGATAAGTTCCGGCAAAAGTCCCCGGGGCCACCCCAAATAACTCTTCGTGTTCCCTCGACCAAACAATGCGATTTTTCTGCAAGTCCCAGTCCCAAAATCCGATTTTGGTAGCGGACAAAGCTAAGCTGAGCTGCTGATTGGTTTTCCGCAACTCCATGCTAGTAATCGCCACTCGAAGTTCTCGGGCTATTTCGATTTCGCATAGCTGCCAAGGCAAAGATTTTGACCTCACAGTTTCTTGCCACAACTCAAAGGAATTGCGAGGAGAAATCCCTCGGCTGTCATCCGGTTTAAATTCTATTTGCCCGTCGGGTTTACCAGCCCAGTTGACAGTTTGAATTGCTTCGGAACGGAACCACAAAATGTAATAATTGTGCATTTCGGACAGGGCGAGTACCAGCAAACCGCTAGCAACTTCTTTGTATTTCTCGGAGGGTGGATAGAGTTTCGAGAGAGAATCTGTATGGTAAACATCATTATTTATTTGAGTTTTGAGCCAAGCAATTAAGTCTTTACTTTCTACCAAGTCCGGCGTTTGGCCGATGGTTGTTAAATCTTCATTGGCACACACAACTCCACCGGTAGCGCCCACTAATGCTAGCAATTGATCTTGGGATTTCAGTAAACCTTCGACAAAGCTGTGTGATTGAGAGATATTGGCGACAAGTTTATGGCAAATCTCTTTTAAATAAACTGCATATTCCCGGTCTTCGCTATCTTGTTTGTAGGTAATTTCTAGATTCACAAACTTGGCGAGCAGTTCGCAAGCAGTTCTTGTTTTGTAGTTGACATACTTTCCTGTTGGGTGGTGACAGGCGATCAATCCCCAAAGTTTTCGATCTTTGATTAATGTCAATGTCATGCTAGCACCAACGTTCATATTTTTGAGATATTGAGCATGGCAAGGCGCAACTGTTCTCAACAAAGAGCAGCCCAGATCGAGGGGGCGATCGGTTAGAGGATTGCAGTGAGGAATTAGTTCTACAGGCTGACAGTTAATATCGGGAATAAACCGAATTAAATTCATGCTGAACAGGTTTCTGGCCTGGGGGGGAATATCGCCAGCCGGATAGTGCAGTCCCAATAAAGGAGCCAAACTTTCTACTTTGTCTTCGGCGACAACTTCCCCCGCACCGGTGGCATCAAATTTATAGACGATCGCTCGATCGAAACCGATCATCCTCCGCACTTCTTCAACTGCTGTCTGACACAGCACTTGCAGGTTTTGTGTTCTGTGGATTTTGTCGATCGGCTCTTGGACTAAATTATAACAATTGAAACAATCGCTCGTTTTTGGGGAAACAACCGACTCTAGTTCAACAATTAATGCTGAATTTGATTGATGTAGCGTCCCCTCAAAAAAAGACTTGCGGTCTTGACTTGTGAATGATAATCTGATACCGTTATGTTGTTGGTTGTTTTCAAATAAAGCTTTTTCAATAGCCTCAATTTCCTCAGTCTCGACAAATTCCTCTAAAAATTGCTCCAAAAGTTGTTCGGGGTAAAGCCCCATCGCCTCAAAAGTATTGTTGCTAACTTGCAAAATTTTCAACGCCGGAGATTCCAGCACCAAAAGGATGCCGTGAGGTTGAATCGAACCGGGGGCGTAAATTAGTTCGCAGTCGCTGTTATTTAGAGTGTTTGTGTCTGAGGGCAATGCCATTGCTTTCATCTGATTAATACTTCTCTAAATTAGCCTGTGTTCTTGATCAGCGGGCAAGCATCAATTAACAGCACCGCGTCGGAATCACACAATCTAATAATCCCAAGTCTTGGCTAAGGTTTCCTGATTTGTTTCGGCCACGCACTGCATATTTGCTTCTAGTTATCCCATTTTAAAAAAAAGAATACAACTGTAGGTACGTGCTCGAAACCCTTATCTCATCAGTCATTCCCTGTTCTTCAATTCTTAAATTCTTTAAATCTAAAATGGGATTAGCGCTGTGCCTGAGCCAGTCTGTTTCTGAGTTGAGTCCGCTCCAAACGATTCAGGAGGCGAGCAATTAATTCCGGTTTCACGATCGGCTTGTTCACGTAGTCGTCAGCACCTGCGACAAACATTTGGCGCACTATTTCCGATTCGGAATGAGCTGTCAAAAATAGCACGGGGAGCTTGCTCCAGCGCAAATCGTTGCGAACTGCCAAACACAGCTCGATACCGCTGTAACCGGGCATCTCCACATCTAAAATTAGCAAATCCGGACAAGTTGTTTCGAGTACCTCCCAGAACTTTTCGGGATCGTCCAATGTTGTTACTTGAAATCCCCAAGGTTGTAGAATAACTTGCAGTGCAGCCAATAGATGCACGTCATCGTCTACCACCATAACTTTAGCTTCAGCAGGGCCAGTCTGGTCGATTAATTGGGCGACTGCTTTGAGTATATCTGCTGGGGGTATAGATTTGTGTAAAAAGCCCGAAGCTCCCAAACGAGCAACTTCTATTCGATCGCTCAATTGATTGTACTCGCTAAAAACCATCACCGGAATTTCGGGCTTTTCACTGCGGAGTTCGGCTAAGAGAGAAAGTCCGTTTTCCTGAGATCTGGAAAATGTCAAATCCAGCAAAATCGCGTCGGGAGGCTGTTGAGAAATCGCATTTCTTGCCGCTTGCGGAGAGTTGGCGACTTCTATCTGGAAGCCGGAACCGGATGCTACTGTTTTCAGTCGATCGCTCCCAAAAGTATCATCATCAACAATCAGCATTCGGCGCTTTTGGGAAACCGCAGGAACCAAATCGCCTTCGGGTTCGGGCGACGGGCGATCGAATATCTGTTTTAGCTGATGCAGAAATCCCTCAATCTGCTGAGCAGTCCCCGGTTTCCAGATGTTTTCACCCTTAAACAAATGTTCGATCTGGCGCGCCACTTCCGAACCTTTCGGCAGCCCTAACGTTCCCAAAGAACCGACTAATTTGTGAGCTTGAGCCTGGGCTTCCTCGCGCAGTTCGCCCTCCAAGCTTCCCTTTTTCAGTTGAGCGATCGCGCGATCGAATATCGCCACCTTTTCTATAAAATTAGCTTTTAAATTTTCCCGCATTTGGGCAATCGCATTCAAGACTTTGAGACGGCGCTCGTCTTTGTTTAATTCCTGGCTAGACCCGCTGGATGCAGTAGATAAAGTCTCTTGAGTTTTAGCAGTTTCTGCCGTTTCCTGCCCAACTTGTTGGCTCTCAATCTCCTCCGGCAGACTTTTGAGCCGATAGCCCAATCCGTACACGGTTTCCACTAAATCTACAGTCATCCCGGCTGCTTTCAGCTTCTGCCGCAGCCCCTTGATGTGAGCGGTAACGGCTTCTTCTTGAGGAAATTCGCCGGCCGACCAAATGCGATCGAGGATAGCGCTGCGACTGAAAATGCGCCGAGGATTTCTCAGGAAAAGTTCGAGCAAATTGTACTCTTTGGGAGTCAAGTGCAGCACTTTTTCGGCATAAGTTACTTCCGTAGTGTCTGGGTTGACTTGCAGTTTTTCCCAGGTCAAATTTGTACTTGACAAAGTTGCCTTACCCCGGCGCAGCAAAGCCCGAATTCGAGCGATTAATTCTTCGAGATTAAAGGGTTTGACCACATAATCGTCTGCACCCGCCTCTAAACCTTGGACTCGATCGTTGCTGCTATCTAGCGCTGTCAGCAGTAAAATCGGCATTTGGCAGCCGGACGATCGCAATTTTCGACACAAACTAATGCCGTCGAGTTTAGGAATCAGCACATCCAAAACAATCAGGTCGTAATCGTATGCCTGCACCAAATGCAACGCTGTTTCACCGTCTGCTGCCGCATTCACATTGTAATTGTGAGAGTTCAGCGCTTGAGTCAGCAAACTGACTGTAACTGTGTCATCTTCTACCAGCAGGATTTTCATAAACGTCACCTGTCCTTCCAACTATTCTTGGAACTTTTTATCGGTTTTTGGGGCTAATTAAATAGCCTTTTTACAACTGAATTCAAAAAATCCCCACCTTCAGTATAACAAATACCATTCTTGAAATAGAATAATTGTCAATTATTATTTTGATTTTATTTGTTTTCCTCTCGAAATGTTTCATTAGATTGGGGCTGATATTTTATGGTTTTTTGTACTTCAGCGCCTGCTGAATCTTTTGAATCAAATATTGCGAGGAATCTTGATTGTTAACTAAGTCTTCCAACTCGGAGACCGCGACTTCGGTGTGTTCTATATCTCGAACTAAAGAATCAGCGGTAACACTTTTTATGACTCCCAAAGGTTCTTGGATAGCGGTCAACGAATTGAAATTCTTTTCCGCTATTAATTCTTCCAACTCTAATAGTGCCATTTCGGCGCGATCGATCTTGATAGTCACGGATTTAGCCACATTAGCACCCGCTCTTGCTGCCTCCGTGAGTTCGTGAACTCGAAGTTTAAATCGGCTAGCAATTTGCTCCATTTGAGTCCCCAATTCAAAAGTTTTACTTGCCAGTCTGCCAATTTCTAGACTCACTTTGCTCAGACCACTAGGCTGACTTCCCATTTGATTGGTAACTACAGCCACCTGTACTGCTAAATGCCTGACTTGTTCGATCGCCTCCCGGATGGTTCGGGAAGTGCGGTTAACCGTTTCTAAATCATTAGCTATTGCTTTGCCCACGCCCAAAATTTTATCTGTATTGTTGCAAATAGAATTAGCACCTTGAAAAGTAGCTTGAAATGCTTGGCGACCTTCCGAAGAAATCAGTTTCGCAATCCTTACAAATCGCTGATTCATTTGAGCGATTTCTTCAGCTTGCTTGACCAGTGCCACTTGCTGGGAACTAGGATTGGCATGGGAATTTTCTGTTTGACGTTGGTGGATTTTTAAAAGTTCATTACATTCGTGAAGCTTAGCCTGTTCTTGTTGAATTAGCGCCAAATACTTGTGTCTTTCCACTCGGTATTTTTGAATAGCTTTGTTGGCTTGTGCTAAAAGTTTTGACTGGGCAATTACCAGAGTATGAATGTTCAAAAGGCGGTGGCTATGGTCTTCCATTACCACAATAATCGGTTCATAAATTAAGTCTTTGTGCCTGTGGAAAGACGCTTGGACGGCATCGTCAATTTTCCAGTTTTCCGAAAGCAGCAAAGGCGGAATTCTAATAAAATCTAACAAGGCTCGAATCGGGTGTGACCCGTAAAGTTCTGCGCGATCGGGAAAACTCATTTGCTCTCGAAATTTGACGCGAGAAATCATGCCCAATACCTGTGATTCATGAGTAATAATGACTCCCGGCAGGTCTGGTTCTTGCTCAAATCTTTCAGCCACTACCTGTCCTAGAGTTGCAGCGCTCACTTGGAAGTCGTGACACGGCAGATGTCCGATCGTGAAATCGGGGGTGAGTTGAGTTGGATTGCTCATTTACCCGGATAGTGTTAAGTACAAGTTAACAAATTATATATTAATATTATACTGGAATAAGATTGTTTCAAGTAATAACAATGATAGGGAGAAATAAGCTCTCTGGCTCCGGGGCCTTCTATTACCTACTTTCTGACTACTGTCATCTCAAGTCTGTTGGATCGGCCGCACCTGTTGTGCCACGGGTTCCGTCCTCACAACAAGGGCATTCATATTTTGTTCTTTAAAACAACCGGGAAAATATCTAGATTGAAACCAAAAACCTTACATCGGACTTTGCCCCTAGCAACCTTTGAGGCTGCTTACCACTTGTTACAGCAAATGGCTGAACTCCCAGGGGCGATTTGGCTGACCGACGATGCGATGATCGCTGATTCTCACAATCTGGAAAATTCGTCGGAAAGGTTTGCAGCAGTGGTATCAGAGCATTTTAGCGCACTGCTGCGGGGCAATCTATTAGATGAGTTCGCAACAAACGGACACAAGCACAGCGAAAAAAATTTCCATTCGCAATTGAATGTGCAGTTGACTTTCGACCCCGGGGCGATCGCCGATTTCCTGTCTCCCCTCGCAGACAAACTCGCAGAAATAACGCCCGCACCCTCGTGGCAAATTGACATTCGCGCCCTCAAACAAGCAATTAAAAATATACAGACTAACTCGGCCGTTCTTCAAAGCGAATTCACCCTAAATTTGCTGGATATTCTCGCTGCCAATGCCAGCCCAAATAATCGCCCGCCCCTACACAGCCAAACAGAAATAGAGGGAAAATCCGCGCCCAAAGTTATAGATCCCGAAACGCTACAAAGCCAGATTGCTGAAGCCGTCAATCAATTACAAATTGCCAGTCCCTGTATTTCATTTTGTCAGCCAGTAGAAGATGCTTTGCAGCAGCAGCTCGAACAAGAGCGACTTTTGAATCAGGTCACAACTCAAATCCGCCAGAGTTTGGAATTGCCTGTAATTTTGTCAAAAGCAGTCGAGCAAGTGCGAGAGTTTTTGGAGGTCGATCGCCTGTTAATTTATCAATTTGAAAAAGTGCCAGCACCGCACAAGATCCAGTTAGCGAAAGAAAGACCTACGGCGGTTTCTGGGTCTGGCGAAATCCCAGAAAATTCCGGGTCTTACTTGTATTTAGGTCGCGTTACCTACGAAGCTTTAGCCAATGACGCTATCTCGTCTGTACTGAATTTTAGTGATGGCGCGCAATGTTTTACCAATGGAGTCATTGACCGAGAGAAATATCGCAAAGGTTTGGCTTTGTGCGTCGCGGATGTGGAAACAACTTACTCTTCGCAGCCTTGTTTTTTAGAGTTGATGCGGCGGGCCAAGGTGCGGGCAAAGTTGCTAGTGCCGATCGTAGTTCAAGATGACTTGTGGGGGCTGCTAATTGCCCACCAGTGTACTTTTCGGGAGTGGGAAGAAAGCAAAAAAACTTTTTTGCGACAAATAGCAGAACATTTGGCGATCGCCATTTACCAAGCCGAACTTTATGCACAAGTCCAGCAGCAAAAGCGCACCTCAGAACAGCGCGTAATAGAGCGCACGCGAGAACTGCGCGATGCACTGGTCGCCGCCCAGTCTGCCAGCCTCGCCAAGAGCGAATTTTTGGCAGCTATGAGCCACGAATTGCGGACTCCTCTCACTTGCGTCATCGGCATTTCCGACACGCTACTGCGGTGGTCTTACGGCAAAGTTGGCAGCAAAGAAGTGCCGATACAAAAGCAGCGGCAGTACCTGCAAACTATCCGAGACAGCGGCGACCACTTATTAGAATTGATTAACGATATTTTAGATTTATCGCAAGTAGAAGCGGGAAAAGCAATATTAAAAATTAGTGAATTTTCACTTTCTAAATTAGCTTCTCAGAGCCTGCACGCCCTCAAAGAAAAAGCGGTTGCTAAAGGCGTGGAACTGCTGCAAGAACAGCGGATAAAACAAGAGTGCGATCGCTTCATCGCTGACCCGCGCCGCTTGAGACAAATTCTCTTCAATCTTATAGGAAATGCGATTAAGTTTACTCCCAAAGGCGGGCGAGTCATCCTACGAGTTTGGGTGACAGAAGATCAAAATCGAACGCCGGCATTCCGGCAGGCCGGTACTGCACCTGCTGGCAGTACCGCTGTTTTTCAAATCAAAGATACTGGCATTGGAATTCCCGAAAATCAGCGATCGCTGTTGTTTCAAAAATTCCAGCAGTTGGATTCTCCCTACCGCCGCGAATACGGCGGCACCGGTCTGGGATTGGCTTTAACTAAACAGTTAGTAGAGCTTCACGGCGGTGCGATCGAAGTCAACTCTAAAGTTGATGTCGGTTCTACTTTTACCGTTTTTATACCCATCCAAAGTATAACCAAAGATGAATCCACCAAATTCACATATGAAAAATCTAATTCATCTTTACCGCTGCATTATTCCTCGCGGGGCAGCCTCGTACTCGTGGAAGAAGATGAAGAAACTGCTATGCTGATTTGCGATATCCTGACAGCCGCAGGACTGCAAGTGGTGTGGATGATTGAAGGTTCTGCGGCGGTGGAGCAAATTGAACTTTTGCAGCCGAATGCTGTGATTGTCGATATGCGTTTGCCCGGTATGAATGGCTGCGAAATAATTCACCAACTGCGCCAAAAACCCGCTACTGAAAATATCAAGATTCTAGCTTTAAGCGCTAATGAAATTCCGCCAGATCGGATATCTTTCGTGACGGCGGGAGCTAACGATTGTTTGACTAAACCGATTCATCCTGAGCAATTGCTTGACAAAATTATTTCTTTAATGGCCGGTACGGGTAATGGGTAATACAATTTTAGATTTTAGATTTTAGATTTTAGATTTTGGAATGACTCATTGGATATGGGTTGGGATCTGGTCTACAGTTACATTCTTTTTTTTGAACTGGTATAATTTGTAATTCCCAATTACCAATTCCCCATCCCCAATTCGCTATGATTAATTGTCAAATTCCTACAGGATTAATTGTTTCTTGTCAAGCACCTGCTGATTCGCCGCTGCACGATCCGATCGTAATTGCGGCAATGGCTCAAGCCGCCATCAATCGAGGTGCATCGGGCGTGCGGATTGACACTCCGGCTCACATTGCAGCGGTGCGAAAACAGATATCCGCTCCCATAATTGGGATTTGGAAGCAGCAATTGCCGGGATGCGAGATTTACATTACTCCTCGGTTTGAAGACGCGCGGGCGATCGCCGATTCTGGAGCCGATATTATCGCGGTTGATGCTACTCTGAGAAACCGTCCTGCTGGCGGGGAAGATTTAAAGACATTAATCGGGCGAATTCACAGTGAATTGGGTAAATTAGTGATGGCGGATGTAGATACAATAGAAGCTGCGATCGCGGCAGCCGAAGCTGGTGCAGATACTGTAGCAACTACTCTTTTTGGCTACACTGCTCAGACGGAAAATTTTTCGCCGCCGGGATTTGATTTGCTTGCGGAAATGGTAGAAAAGCTTAAGGTTCCCGTTATCTGCGAAGGCGGGATATCGGGGCCGGAAATGGCTAAAAAAGCCTTGGATTTAGGAGCGATGGCTGTTGTTGTGGGGACAGATATTACTGGGATTGATCTTAAGGTGACAGCCTATAAGTCGCTGATGGGGAAGTAAGTTCGGCAACGGATGTAACGGATGTAACGGATGTAACGGATTGAAGGAAGTTCGGCAACGGATTGTTTAACGGATGTAACGGATGTAACGGATTGAAGGAAGTTCGGCAACGGATGTAACGGATGTAACGGATTGAAGGAAGTTCGGCAACGGATTGTTTAACGGATGTAACGGATTGAAGGAAGAAGGGAGAAGAAATATTGGGCGATAGAAATGGCTTGTAGGCACAGGAAACGCGCCTGCTAAGGGTGGGAAATATCGGGCGATTTCTATCGCCCTTTATCAGGGGAAGTTACTAAATCAGTGCGCCGTTGATAAAGCTGCTAACTACAGCCAAGGCGATCGCCCCCAGTACCGCGCTCCAAAGGCCCATCCGCAAACTAAATCCTTCCACTAACTTCGCAGCCGAGGCAAAAACAATCACGTTCATGACAAAAGCAAACGCGCCGGAAAGCAATCCCAGCGTCAGTAGGTTCGGCACGAAAAAAACTGCTTTCAGAATTGGCAAAATTAAAACATTCAACATTCCCAAAACCGCAGCGGAAATTACTGCTTTCGGTGTGCTGTCAATTTCTACGCCGATCGGCAGTTGAGAAATTAGCAGTAAGCTGCTACCCGTCACGAGCCAAGCAATCAAAAAATCGATCGGTTCCACAGCGCCCCTACCTCCTTAACAGTTGAATTGTCAAAAAAACTTGATATTTAACATACATCTTATATATCTTAATTAAACAATCCGGCTGATTCGTCTGCCAATCGACAGAATTTATGTCTGTTACTAAAGAGTTAGGAGTTATAATCCCTGTAATCATCTGCCCAATCATCCGGATGGGAACCGTATCAACCTGTTAGTTGAATAAAAAGAGCAGATTAATTAATATGGCTGGCGATTTTTCTTTTAACTCTAAAATCCGATTCGACAAAAATGGCTTGGACAATGCTTCACGGCAACGCAGCCGATCGCTCCAAGTTATGATTTTTATGCTGATCGTCACTTCCTTGATGGCGCTACCAATATTTCGTCTAGCCGAATTGCAACTGGTACAGGGAGCCTACAACCGACAGCGGGCGGAAAATAACCGCATTCGCCCTGTTTCAGTCCCAGCGACTCGCGGTCAAATTTTAGACCGCAACGGCAAAATTTTTGCCGCCAGCCGCGTATCTCGATCGGTCTATGTGTGGCCAAAAGAGCGATCGGCTAAGGAGTGGCAAGAGATCGCTGCTACACTGGGCCCGATCGTCAAACTTCCGCCAGCCGAAATTATCAAAAAAATCGATGTAGCTGGCTACCGATCAGCCCTGCCAGTGCGAATTAGTAAGGATATTGATGTCGGTACTTTCGTCGCTTTGGGAGAACAAGCTAATACTTTGCGGGGAGTTGAAATTCGCGTAGAATCGAGCCGAGACAATCCCCACCAGCAATTAGCAGCTCACCTTTTGGGATACGTCGGCGAAGCTAGTTTAGAGCAATTAAAAGCTAATCCTGCATATCCGATGGGGATGCTCGTCGGTCAAATGGGAGTTGAAAAATTAGCCAATTCAACTTTAGAGGGCGTTTGGGGAAACCGTTTAATCGAGGTGAATGCTAAGGGCGAAGAAATCCAAGATTTAGGTGTAAAAGACCCTATTCCCGGCAAACCGGTGCAGCTAACTTTAGATTTAGATATGCAGAAAACTGCGGAAAAAGCTTTGGGCGATCGCCTGGGTGCAGTTGTGGCGATCGACGTAAAAACCGGAGCTCTTTTAACAATGGCTAGTTGGCCGACATTTGACCCCAATATTTTCACCCGCAAGGTGACTCAAACAGAATGGGATCGACTGCAAGGGCCAGAAAAACCGTTTTTAAATCGAGCAGTTCAAGGTTATCCAGTCGGTAGCACTTTTAAAATTGTCACTGCTATAGCCGGGATGGAGTCTGGCAAGTTTTCTCCTGACTCGACTTTAGGAACTTCTTCGTCAATTAACATCGGCGGAATTTCTTTTAACGAACACAGCGGCGGTTACGGCGTTATCGGTTTCCGCGATGCTTTAGCCTACAGCAGCAATACGTTTTTCTATCAAGTAGGTATGGCTGCAGGCCCCGAAGAAATGGCGAAAGCAGCTAAAAAAATGGGTATTGGCGGTACTATTAATTTAGATCTTTTGGGGTTAGAATCCGCCAATCACGGTCAAGTTCCGATACCCGCAGAGAAACAGAAAATGTATGGGGAAGATTGGTACGTTGGCGATACAGTAACGATGTCGATCGGTCAAGGTTTGGTACTTTGTACTCCCCTAGAATTGGCTGTGATGGTGTCAACTGTTGCTAATGGCGGTTATCGAGTTCAGCCGCATTTATTGGCTTCTCAAACCAACACTCCTATTACCCAAAAAGTTCCCACAGGTATTAAGCCTGCAACTTTGAATGTTGTTCGCCAGGGATTGATTGACGTGGTGAAAAAAGGTACCGGCAAACGCATGAATGATGGTACTATTCCTTTAAGTGCTGGTAAGACTGGGACGGTGGAAATGCCCGGTCATCCTGACAATTCTATGTATGTGGGTTTTGCTCCTGCTGACAAACCGGAAGTTGCGATCGCAGTTATAGTTGAAGGCGGCGGATTTGGTTCTGTATCGGCGGCACCAATTGCTCAAGAGGTATTTAGAACCTATTTTCAAAAGCAGGGTTTTAAACCTACTAATAAGCCTCTATAGTCATTAGTTAATTATTAACTGTTGACTGTTGACTGTTCTCATTTTGTCCCATAGTTCGATCGCACTATTCTTGATATCTGGGAAAAGTGCGATCGATCAAAAATTTTCCCCTACCAACCGTCTCACTTCCAAAGTCGATAAATTCATCATTGGCGCCACCTGTTCCAGATTCCTCCCAGAATTTAAGAGTTGAGTTACGAGCGATCGCAAAGCTGACTCCGCTGCCAGTCGTGCTTGTTGCTCCCCCAGTCGTCCCAGGTTCTCTTCCTTGTGAGTCTTCAAAAACTCACCCGTTTCAGGAACTCTAAACCTCAATTCTCCTGAAATTATATGCAATTCCAGTCCCAGCACTTCACTGAACAACCACAGCGTATCGAAAGCGATATTGTTGGCTGCAATCGGCTCGTACTGATTATTTATCAAACGTACTCCCTGTAAAATCGGATTCAGATAATCTCCCGACGGATCGTACTGAAAATATTCCCTAACTCCCAAAGCCCGATAAATTTCCGGTTTAATTTCTTGGTCTTTCGTCTGAGTTGTTTCCGAAGTAATTTCTAGGACAAAATCTGGAGTAATTCCCCCTTCTTCCCAAACTTTATAATTATCCCTTTTGCGGTTGGCTACTCCAAACACCACATAAACATCCGGGACCACAACTGCCTGATTGTTCCCTTCTTCATAATATATGAAAGAATTGGCTGACACATAAACATCAGAACGTTCTTGAAAGTAAAGCTTGACCGCTTCAATGCTGTAAGTAATGTAATCGCGCGTGATGTCGCTTTCAGCCATCGGCTCTCCGTCGCTGCTGGGATATTCAATTTCTAGTTGTTCGACTTGAGTTAAAATTGTCATTTTTCAATTTTCCTCAAACGTTATTAATTGAATGGTAGCATTCTGTCGGAGTTTGGAAAAGTTCGATATTTCTCAAACAAATCAACAGCCATAAGGTATGCAGGCAACACCCTACATAATTAGGTTCTGCGTCCTGGACTGTAAGGCTGGTAAGATGGTGTACAGATACAGACTATTTAAATTCTAATTAATCCCTCTGTCTAAAATAATCATTTCCGAACCAACAACCGGACTTCTAGCTATTAACTTTCCTTCCATGTTGGCAATTTCTAACTTGCTGAAATCGAGTGAGTTAGCCTCCTTCCACATCTTCTTTGCTAGTTGATTTTGCTCAACTTCGCTGAGTTTGTACCAATCTTCAGCGACTTTTACTGTCAAAATGCTGCTGGAAAAATTAGCTTGAACAGACTCAACTAAACCGCCGCCCAGTCGATTCTTAATGTCAGTAACTTGATTTTGAATCGCAGCAATCAGAGACTGTTCGGGCGTCAGCGGTGGCGGTGGGATAAGTTCTACTTGTTGGGGTTTTTCTGGAGCCACTAAATCGGGCAACTTGCTTTTGAATTTAGTAGAGATTGGCTCAGATGGTACGATCGCCTCTGGCGATTTTGGCGTTCCCGATGCCATAAAATCACCAAACGTTGGCGGCGACTGCTGCGCTGCTGGCAAAGGCACTTTTGCTACTTTCTCCGGCGGTTTTGCTGAGAAACTGTTGAAAGTTACACCGACTACAACGATAAGAGTTGCTGCTATGGCGGCGTTTAAAATTGGATCGGACAGCTTCTCGTTGGCAGATGGTGGCAGTAGCGATCGCACTAGCCGTACAATACTTTGCCAAAGTACACCAATGTTCTCTAAAAAACTCCCTTCCCTGCGTTGGGATACAGGCTTTTTATCAACTTTTACAGCAACTTTTGGCGGCACGCTGTTAACTTCCACAGCAACAGCGGGAGGAGTTACTGTTGCTGAGTCAGAAGCGGTGGGCGCGATCGGCTTTTGGGCCTGCAACGGGGGTTCTGCTGCTAATTTTTTGCCTTTTTTTCCCAAATTCCCAATCGAGGCCATCAAAGCTTTGATTGTCTGATTTTTGGGAACAGCGCTGCTGGCATTTTGAGTTTTGCTGCCAGTGGGGGCAGACTTTGCAGCCGAATCAACCTGCGGTGTCGGAGATTGAGAGGGTTCTGGAGTTGACTGGTTTAGTTGTTCTTCTGACATTTTCTCTGCTTTGGGGCGTTGCAAATATATCTAAACGCGATAAATTTTAATTGAGCCATCTCAACCTTAATTTATCATTTAACTTAGTTGTAACTGAATCAAAATGAGCATCAAACGCCGTCACTTTCTAATTTTAGGCAGTCTCAGCAGCTTAGGTTTTGCCGGAGTCTGGAAAATGTTTCAGCTTCGGACTTCCTGGGGTACAGACACCGATGCTGCTGTGGCTTCTAACGTTGAGGCAGAAAGGGCGATCGTCCCTTTGCCGGCCTCACAGCCTATTTTACGCTTTATTTCGGTGGCCGACACCGGTACCGGCGCTGAAGGTCAGTATGCTGTAGCTGAGGCGATGGCGCAATATCACCGGGAAAACCCTTTTAATGTTACTGTTCTCGCCGGCGACAATATCTACAACAACGGCGAAATTGAAAAAATTAATGCTGTTTTCGAGCGGCCTTATCAGCCCTTATTGCAGCAAGGCGTAAAATTTTATGCTTGTCTGGGAAATCACGACATCCGCACTGCTAACGGCGATCCGCAAGTTAAATATGCGGGTTTTAATATGCAAGGTCGCTACTATACTTTTCGGCGCGATCCGGTACAGTTTTTTGCTTTAGATACCAATCACAATGCGGATTGGAAAAATCAGCTTGTTTGGCTGGAAAAAGAGTTGAGTCAGAGCACGGCATCTTGGAAAGTTGTGTTCGGTCACCACCCGATTTATTCCTCTGGCGTCTACGGATCGAATCAACCTTTTATTAAGACTTTGGCGCCTTTGTTTCAAAAGTACGGCGTGCAGCTTTATATCAACGGACACGAGCACAGTTACGAACGCACTCGCTCGATTAACGGTACGACTTATTTAATTTGCGGTGCCGGCGGGGGCACTCGTCCGGTGGGGCGTTCTGAGTGGACGGAGTATTCTGCTAGCCGCCTGAGTTTTGCGACGTTTGATGTCTATGATGACCGGATGTTTGTCAGTTCTATTGGTACTGACAAGCGGGTTTTTGACCGAGGGGTGATTCAAGTGCGATCGGCTTAATTCAGATTATATTCAGGAGCCAACAAAATGAATAGGGGTTGTAGAGCCAATAAAACTGGTTTTGTTTTAGAAACAACTGTAGAAGGTACGTTGAGAGGCCACGGATATCTCGAAATATGTCCCCAGTTGCCGAAAAAGCGCAAGCTAGAGTGGCTCTTAATCTCTACTGAAAATCCCAAGCGATATGCTAAACAGGTTTATATCGGGTCTAGCATTTATGAAACTGAAATAAATGTCGATTTTTACATTGTTAATTCCGGTGGGTTTTCTCGGGGTCTAATTGTTGAGTGCAAGTGGCAAGAAGACAAAGGTTCAGTAGACGAGAAGTATCCTTACCTCAATTTAAATATTAAAAATTGTTATCAAGTGCCAACTATTGTTATAGTGGGCGGTGACGGTATGAGGCAAGGTTCGATCGACTGGTTTAAAAAACAAATTCCTGACAATCAAAATCTGTTGGCAGTTCACAAGCTCGAAGGTTTTATTACCTGGGCTAACAAATATCTGTAACAGAACTTACGGAACTTGCACCGCGTGTGGGGAAACTACGTATTGCTCCTACAAAATATGCTTAGGATCGCGAATTAAATAATTTACACAAGTTTGTGGGGTGTAGGGGTTGGGCCAGAAAGCCCGCCATTTCTGGACGGGCGGGACGCCCATCCCACAAGAACCATCACGCATTGTAAGTTATTTAATTCTCCTTCCTTAATTAGAGACTTGGCTTAAATAAGATTTAAAATAAACGTATTAATAATTCCTTGATTTGGCCGCGCTTAGAAGTATTAGAATTAATTCCCCTAGATGCTGAAATTTCAATGATTTTTGGCAGAGATTTATTTGGGAAAAGTTGAGTATCGCTGTAGATTTTTTCGATAAAATCGCAGTTAGAATTAGACAGCATAACTTTCACGCCCCGTTCTGCAAGTTCTGCAAAAATATCTCTCAGTTTAATCTGTTCCGATTCTTTGAAATTATCCCGGCTGTAAGTCGTGAAGTTACTGGTGGCACTGATTGGATAATAAGGCGGGTCAAAATAAACAAAGTCTTCGTTGCTGGTAGCAAAATCCAAAATTTCACCGAATTTTCTGACTTCAATTTGAGCGGGCGCGAGTAAAGATGAGACCGATCGCAGTAAATCTGCTTGACAAATGTTAGGATTTTTGTATCGACCTATGGGAACATTAAATTCACCTTTTGAGTTTTCTCTATAGAGGCCGTTGTAACAAGTTTTATTTAGGTAAATCAGGCGTGCTGCTTTTTCTGTATCTGTTTTGTAGGAGCGCGATCGCACCCAGTAATAATAATCTTTATTGTTCTTGGTATGTTCTAACTGATGATCCTCTAAAAGTAGAATCAGCTCCTCAACTTTATCCCTGACACAGCGATAAGCATTAATCAACTCAGGATTAATATCTGTTAAAACAGCTTGCAAACCAGGGTGCTGCTGTGCTAAGTAAAAAAATACAGCTCCGCCACCCAAAAAAGGCTCGTAGTAAGTTGTGAACTTTTCAGGAAAATAAGGTTGATATTGTCCAATCAACCGAGTTTTGCCTCCTGCCCATTTCAGAAAGGGACGTGGCAAGACGAAAGAAGGTGCGGCAGCAGACATTTATCTAGAAATAACGGCCCTATAATATTTATCACAACTAGAACTCAATAGACATACTTCTGAAGTTGTTACCGGAGGTCGCGTGGCATTAAGTGGCATTAAAAAGACAGTGCCGGAGCGATCGGCGAAAAGTTTTCGTTAGAATTATATATGTCAGCCTCGCCGGCAAAAATGCCCGATCGCCAGATCGGCAGATTTAGCTCCGGCTGTGCCAAAATTGTCTAACTCGCTCACAAGTGTTACCAGTCAAAGATTGTACTGTGACACTTTACCCCACCAAGCCCATGCAAGATTTTATTAATAACGTCTCTCGCTACCCGCGCTTTTTCATTACGATATGTCTGGGAATTTTCTTTTTCCTGTTCGAGCGACTCAAACCCCTGCTCGATCGACCGACAAGTGCAATCGCCCTGATTAGTTCGATTGTAGCGACTTTTGTCTTTCTAACTTTTACACTGCGGGCTATGTTAGGCCTGAGTTCGGTTTAAAGCCAAGCTAGAACGCAAACATCAACGGCAAATTCAGTTAAAACACTAACTCCCAAAGTAACTGCCAATTCTTGCAGGCGATCGCACACTTGACAATAGTCGCTGCGATAGATTGGAAGAGGAAGTTAGTAAGCGGCGTTACGTCAGCGCTGCTCAACCAAGCCGCAGGCCCACATTACCGAAGTGCAGGACAAGCGTTTGGGGCTATCAACATTCACTGGGGAAATACTGCACCTCTGTTTCCCCGGTGTCCCACTTAATCATTAGGAAGCGGCACACCCCGCCCCGCTTTCCTCTCCCGTTAACCTGACGGTATCACGAGAGTTTCCAGCGGACAAGACAGATGAAGTTTGAACATATCTATCAATTTTTTCAAGACCCCCCTCCTGTTTATCTAAACAAGGAATTAGCTGTGTGTTACATTCTCTCCGTGTTATTGCGCGGAGATTCCTACGGTACAGAACTGATTGGCCAACTAGAGAGGGAATTCCCCATCTACCGACTATCTGATACCGTTCTCTACAGCGCTCTGAAATTCCTCGAAGATGAAGCCGTAATCACCGGTTACTGGAAAAAAGTAGAAGGACGCGGCCGCCCCCGCCGGATGTATCAAATCCTTCCTGAGTGGCGTCACCAAGCTCAAGACCTCGCTCGTCTCTGGCATGAGTACATTGGTCAGGGAAACGGCTCGTCAGAGCGTCGTTCCCGCGCCTTAGAAACTGGTCACACAGGTTAGCCGAGTTGGAATCGGATGCCTAAACCCTGGAGATGCTGGCGCTACTTGCAAAGCGATTTGCCGGATTGCCTTCGCTTTGCTCGATCGCCACACAGCGATTAAAGCAGCTACACTACGTCAGGACTTACGCATTGTCACTTGAGAATTAGGGATGATGGGGAGATATGGGAATTATTGGGTGATGGAGAGCAAAACGCCTTGCAGAAGAAGCTTTCTGCGAATTTTGATAACAAAGTGTCCGCGTAAGTCCTCGATCGCTTTCTTATGTAAAGTTCTGTAAAGTAATAGTAGATAATTTCAATTACACAAACTTCTACCAATGGATACTGCTGTTCTTCCCTCTACCTTTGTGCTGACGCTGCTGTTGGCCGTAGGCTTGTTTTTCTTCATCAAGGCTTCAGTCAAAGATCGCATCGAACAAGTCAAGCTGGCTTCCGAGAGCGCCCAAGAGTCACTGTTAACCGACTTACAACAGTATTTTGCCGATAGAGCTTACCGAGTTGCAGCCGTCGATGCCCCCAACTATAAAGTCACGTTTGAGGGTTTTGTGCGGCCGAGTTGGTTTCTAGCTATTTTTCTAACTCTGCTGAGTGCAGGTGGCACTCTGTGCTTGGGACTGGTTTTGGGAATGCTAGTTCCTCAGCAGGGTCAAATTTTCCTAGCTTTGGTACTGCTGTCCCCGCTGGCGGGGGTATTTTACTGGAAAAAAGCTGGACGCTCTGAGCAAGTCTCCCTCAAACTCGAATCAGTTGCTGAGTCGGGAAGCCCAACCAAGAGCTTTGTTACTGTCAGAGCTCACCGCGATGAACTAGCAGCCATGCAAAAAGCTTTAGATTTGAAACCGATCGATTAAAAGTTTGACGCGGAACGTTTTTTGATATGCTAGATGCCGTAGTTAGACTTCGAGCTGACAAACCCATGACTCAAAAGCGGCTCTCTAGTTGATCAACCCGTGGCTGTTTTTTTGAGCCACTTGTTCGATCGACAAAGTTGATCGACAAAACAGTCAAAAAAAAACCATTATCGTGAAAGTGCCAATTGTGGCGATCGCCCTTGGGCTGCGATCACGCCTGTTGCGATGGCTCCTTATACCCTAATTTCTAAGGACTTTTCGCAGAAATTTCAGTTGGCACTCTCCAGACAATGAGAACTCTCGCGCTTTTGTTAAAAAACTTAGAAAAACATTGCTGTCAATGTTTTGAGCTAAACATTTTGAGCTATGCGCGGCTGGCTGACACCACAGGAATTTTTTCTGTGGTAGCTTCCAACATCACCTTTAAGCTGGGAAACAAGAAATGGTTCTCTTCTACGTATTGGGCTCCAAATAAACCTTTTTCAGCCCAGAAGTATCTGTCAGTGGTATGCTCGTTACGCTTGACTAACAGCAAAGCTGGGGGAGCAATGCCTTCTGCATGGATGAACTTGCGAGCCGCTGTTACGGGTTTATCTTCGCCGCTCTCGATGCTATATTGAGGCACACACTCTAAAATTCTGCGTCCTTCTTGTCGGCGGCGACTCTTGCGTTTGCGTCTCCTGGCCAATTTCTTTACCTCCTCTGTGAGCAGACAGTATGAGCAGACAGGTTGTAATGATAGCTACCAAATCCGAGGCCAGTATATCCGTTCTAGCTCAAAATTTCAACTGTTTTTAATATATCGACATAATCTTAACATTCGTGCCGATCGACAAAAGTGTAGCGGTTGTGCTATGGTGGGCCGCAAGTTCCGCCAAAAGCCCAGCTTGGGGATCTGTGGAAGCTGCGCGGAGGGCGATGCGGGGCAATGTTGGTTCATGAAAGCCCCATGCCTTCAACATAGCTGCCTTCTATCAAAGGGAATAAATCTGAAATCGAGAAGTATCTCATCAGTAATCGGCCGCCGATCATTTGTAATTTACTTAAAATTCCGTTAGATATCTTAATGTGGCGCTCATGTTAATGCCAGCCAGTTCAGAATTTGTCAAACTTTGCCGTTCGCAGGTGGCTATCGCCGTTAGTTTGGGAGCGAAATTCAGCGCAGTATACCTGACACAAGAGTTGGTAGAAGGCAGCGAAGCAAAGTTGGTGCCGATCGCAGTTTACCCAGAAACCTCAGCCGAATTGGAAGAAAATCAGGGGTTGAGGTTGCAATCTTCCGAAAGCTCGACAGTGAAACCGGTACCGCGACTGCTGGCGCCGCCTGTTCGGCCTGTGGAAGAATCAACGGTAGAGGCGATCGCACCCGATCGACTTCCGGGTAAGGAGCGGAGTTCCCATCAGTGCCAAGGCCCGGAGAATTTGTGGCAGCAGCGGATGCAAATTGTGACGCCTCTGATACACGAGGGAGCTGTAATGGGACTCCTAGTCAGCGGTCGGCAAGACAGGCCTTGGAACGAGCGAGAAGAGGCTCAAATACAACAAATTGCTCGCACCTTAGCCCTAGCCTGCATTTTAGACCAGCGATCGCAGTGGATGCAGCAGGAATTGGGTTCTGCCCGACAAATCCAGGCTCAGGTTTACGACACGATGCACAATTTGCTGCACCAGTTCAAAAGTCCGCTGACAGCGTTGCGAACTTTTGGCAAGCTGTTAGCGCGGCGGCTGGTACCGGAAGACAAAAACCGCAATGTGGCTTTTAGTATTGTCCGAGAGAGCGATCGGCTACAAGAGTTGCTGGGCCAGTTCGATCGAACTGTTGACACCGGCGAAGCACATCTAAAACTGCGATCGGGCACTTCAGAAAAAGCCATGTCCAATGTGGAATCAATCCGGCATTCTCCTCTGTCGCTGTCACCTGTGGCCAATTTGGAGGAATCCTGTTTTGTTACAGAAGTCTTAAAACCGCTGTTAAATTCCGCCGAGGCGATCGCATCTGAAAGGAATCTGAAATTGGTCGCCGACCTGGAGGCGAATTTGCCACCAGTCTCAGCGAACGATCGAGCTTTGCGCGAAGTTTTGAGCAATTTAATTGACAATGCTTTGAAATATACCCCTGCCGGCCGCCAAATTTATATTAAAGTCCGGTACAAAGCAGCGGATGGCGATCGGGCAGGATACAGCCAATTGCCTGCCATAGCAGTTGCCGTCAGCGACACAGGTTCCGGCATTCCTCCCCAGGATTTAGAGCATTTATTTGAGCGGCACTACCGGGGAGAAAAAGCGCAGACAGAAATTCCGGGTACAGGATTGGGTTTGGCGATCGCCCGCGATTTAGTCCGCCAAATGCAAGGAGAAATAGAAGTATTTTCCCCACTCAATCCAGAATGGCTGCCCTCTGCAGAAACTAATTTATTATATCCAACCGATCGCGGCACTACATTTGTGGTTTGGCTACCAGTGGATAAGTAACGAACTCTATTGCTTAGAGACATTTTTTATGAAGCATCTACCTTTATTCGATAAAATTCCCAAGTTTTCAAATTCTTTAGAAATTTTCAAAAAACACTTTTTTCGTGTACGGTTTTTAGCTGCTTTTAACATTCTGACTGTTCTGATTTTGGGCGGGCTGAGCGTATACGCAAAACTCAACAACCAGGGAGACGGAGTTGAACGCCTGTTTAGCGACCCTTTTAATTTCTGGTTCCCTTACGAAGGAATTCTCACCGGAGTTTCCGAAGTCCTCTGGTGCACCCCAGTCGCAATTTGTGCATTTACTTTCGGAGTGCTGCGCCAAAAAGAGCCGCGGAGTAGATCGGGGATGTTCTTATTTTTTAGTGCTTTACTACTCGGAGTCTTTTTCCTAGATGACAGGTTTCGGATGACTTTGATGCTTTCTGGGTTGGGAATATCTAGCAAATTAATTTATTTCTGTTATGGTAGTGCTGTTTTTTTTTACGGAGTTAAGTTTTGGAGAGACATCAAAACCACTCCTTACCTGCCATTAGTCGTAGCATTCGTCTTGTTTGCTATCTCACGGTTTGAGGATATTTTTGAGTCTCAAAGTCTAGGAGTACACGCGATGTTAGAAGATGGCACTAAATTATTAGCTCTTCTGAATTTAGCACTGTATTTTTGGCACGTATGTCATCAAGAAATCGGGCGGCATTTACGGCATAGGGAAGAACGTTGAGCGCCCAGATTATTTTACAAAAAAAGGCGTTTATAAATTAGGGTATAACTAAGCAACGCCGGCGAGCGCATAGAACCAAAATAATTTATTTGATTTTGATATGGCATCGGAAGATTAGCCAATTTTAGATAGTGAATTAATAATCGAAGGGAATGTCTGAGCAACTTGTTACCTGATGTAGAATAACAAAAAGTTTTTCCTGTCAAACGAGCTATCAGGATGTGTTAATCTTGTATTTACGCGCTCAACAATTCAACACCGCCCTAATTGATGTATCACCGGTTTCATCAGCTTTGACTATTTTTTTACGAAACTCGATCCCATAAATTTTCATTTTTTCTGCTTCTCTACGGAATGCAGCGTACTAAATATACATGGAATATACTGTATTTTTACGGCACAGTTGGTAACGCCTCGGAAGAGATTGTTAAAAAATATATTGCAAACCAACACAATTAAGTTAGAAGAATGTGGCTAAAGCCGCAGCAAGTCCCCACCCCAGCAAAGGGGGGACTTGCTGCAGGAAAAAATTCTGTCAGAATTCCGATGAATGAGGAATTAGCAATTACCCTATTCTCATGCAACTGAAAACCGATATATAGCAATCCTAAATCATTTGTGAATTTCTTACTCCCTCCCCTTGATAAGGGGAGGGTTGGGGTGGGGTAAAAAGTTTACGACTCCTGCAAGGATTGCTATATGATCAATCAATTCAGCCAGATAAGTTTTCTAGGCATTCGCTACAGCGATCTTAGTGGCTCTACAGATAGTCGGCAGATCAATAATAAATTGCGTTCCCTGCTCTGGCGTAGAAATACACTCCAATTGACCGCAGTGTTTTTCTATCAGAATTTTTCGGCTGATGGACAATCCCATGCCTGTACCTTTTCCTATGGGTTTAGTAGTAAAAAAGGGAGTGAAAAGTTTAGCACGAACTGTTTCTGTCATGCCCACACCATTATCAGAAATTGTTACCAGGATGTGGGAAGCCGAGCTAATATTGTCATGCGAATTGCCGGGTACAACTTCAGTCCGAATCAAAATCTGGGGGTGAAAAACTGCACCATCTTCTCTACTTAGCCGCTCTTCTAAAGCATCTATAGCATTCGCTAAAAGGTTCATAAACACCTGATTGAGCTGACCGGCATAACAGTTCACAAGTGGCAATGCACCATAGTCTTTTATCACATTAATAGCAGGCCGATCAGACTTAGCCTTTAGTCGGTGCTGTAAGATCAGCAAAGTGCTATTAATGCCTTCGTGGATATCTACTGATTTAATTTCAGTTTCATCCAACCGCGAAAAATTGCGTAGAGAGTGAACAATATTGCGAATGCGTTCGATCCCTAACTGCATGGAAGAAAGCAATTTTGGTAAATCATCTATGATAAATGGCAACTCTGCATCTTCTATTTCATGGATAATTTCTGCTTCTGGTTGCGGGTAATACTTTTGGTAAAGATTCAACATATTAATGAGTTCTTTAATATAGTCGTTCGCGTGGGATAGATTGCCGTAAATAAAGTTAACCGGATTGTTGATTTCATGAGCGACACCTGCAACTAATTGACCGAGACTAGACATTTTTTCACTTTGAACTAGCTGGAGTTGTGTTTCTTGGAGTTCTTTGACAAAATGCTCTAAGGCAACAGATTTTTGGTGCTCTTTTTCTTCACTGAGACGGAGTGCTTTCTCTACTTGTTCGCGTCGCTCTATTTCAGACTGCAATTTATGACTTAGAGAAAAACTTCTCAAAGCTGTTAGCATCGTAGTGTATAGCTTTGATGTCGTTAATTCAGTTTTAGTTTTATAGTCATTAATATCGTAATTGATAATAATGCTTTTTTCAGGTACTTGTCCGGGTTGACCCGTGCGTAAAATAATTCGCACTAACTGGTTGCCTAAGACTTCGCGGACATATTTAACAAAGTTTAAGCCAGCATCATCTGTTTCCATAATTACATCAAGTAAGATGATGGCAACATCAGGATTTTCTTGGATTAGCTGTTTAGCTTCACGAGCGGAGTAAGCATTAATGAAGGTTAAAGATTTATTTTCAAAGACAAACTTCCTTAGTGAAATTTCGGTAGCGGTGTGAACTTGAGACTCATCATCTACAACTAAAATTTTCCAGCTTTCACTCAGTTTTTCTTCTGTGGTTTCATCTGCAAACAATATCTCGTCATCCGAGTCGATTACTTCGGCAAAGTATACTGTTTCTGGAGATGGTTGAGTTAACAAATCGTCAAAATCACTTTTCATTGCTGTACACCTTTATTTTTTACTAATGTTTAGGTTTGAAGTTAGAAAACCTGTTAAGAAAAAGGCAGAAGGGAGAAGAGTTACACAGCAACCTTTTCAGTCATCCTTATTTTACTTTTAAGGAGGTAAACTTACTTAGTTATCTTGGCCAGGAAATCGGAATTGGAAATCTACATTGGTGAATCAATTTGCATGGGTAATTTAATAATAAACTTGGTTCCTCTTCCCACCTCACTGATACATTCAATTTCACCTTTTAGTTTTTGGGTGACTAAATTATAGACAATATGTAACCCTAACCCACTGCCACCTTGACCACGCTTAGTGGTAAAGAATGGCTCAAAAATTTTACTTAAGTTTTCTGGGGGAATACCTTTACCTTCATCGGCGTATTCAAACCTTAGCCGATTACCTTCTTGCTCCCAATCAAAGATTAGTTCCCCAGAAATCCCTGGTTCGTAGGCATGAATCAGAGAATTGATTAGCAAGTTTGTCACAACTTGGGACAATGCTCCTGGATAAGAATCTATAGCTATTTTGCTATCTCCCTTAATTTTAAGCGAATGTTGGCTATTTTTCAACTTTGGTTTTAATTGTAATAAAATTTCATCAAGATAAGGTCTGATCTGGAAAGTACGTCGTTCTTCGCTAGAGCGATCTACTGCTACTTGCTTAAAGCTTTGAATCAAGGCTGCCGCCCGATCTAGGTTAATTAGAAGTGCTTTACTGCTTTGACTAGCAATATCGACAAACTCTTCTAAATCCGAGCGCTTCATTTTGCCACTTTTATAAATAGATGCAAATTCTGTGGTATTTTCTGCCAAAGCTGAAGCAACAGTGACGCCCACTCCGATGGGAGTATTAATTTCATGGGCAACACCAGCAACTAATCCTCCTAGAGATGCCATTTTTTCAGATTCGACTAGCTGAGTTTGGGTGGCTTTTAAAGCCTCTAGGGTGTTCGATAATTGTTGAGTACGATCGCTCACTAATTGCTCTAAGTTTTGATTAAACTCCTGTAAAGTTTTGTAAAGTTGAGCATTCTCAATGGAAATAGCAATTTGGGCAGATAAAAGTTTTAACAATTCTAGGCGATCGGTAGTAA